>CALFRX010000088.1 GCA_937919295.1 uncultured Peptococcaceae bacterium
GCTTGAAGAGAGTCGGTCAAAAATTTACTTGTTTTCGTAAATCCCTAAGTTGAAATCCCTTTAGGAGTGGGTTTTTGTTTGGTGAATCGATATCGGAGGATTCGAAGTTCATGCCCTTTAGAGTAAATCCCACCCACTCCGCCAAATCATAACCACCCGTTGGACGGGTGTTATGATTTACGATACAAAAGAACCTTTCGGCGGTGCCGCTCAGGAAATTCCGTCGCCTTCTTCATAGGTTGCGATGGCTCCCAGAAAGGCTTCGCCGTAGCGGGCGGCTTTGACCTCGCCGACGCCGGAAACTTCCAGGAATTCGTAGATGTTATGCGGCGCTTTGGACGCCATATCCGCCAGAGTGGCATTGGAAAAGATGATGTAGGCCGGCACCCCCTCTTCTTGCGCCAGACGAGTGCGCAACGCTTTCAATGCGGTCAAAAGGCCGCTCTCTTCCGCGGCGTTTCGCTGCGTAAATTGTTTTTTGCCCTTTTTCTTCAGGCCTTCAAGCGAAGGTGAAGGCGACGATTTCACCGGCATGGCCACTGTTTCGCCTTGAAAAAGCACCTTTGCCGACTGTTCTGTCAGCTCCAGCGTCGCGTATTGAGGATTTGTGTAAAGATATCCTTCTCCGGCGAGGAATTCGATATATTCTCCGATTCGCGATCGCGACTCCTGCCGCATCAGGCCATAGGTAGAAAGCCCATCCAAGTTCAGTTCCAAGATGCGTTTGTCCTTACTGCCCCGCAGCACCTGCCCGATGAGGGTAGCGCCGACATAGTAGCCCAGCTGGTGCTTCACTCTGGTGATACAGGATAAGATCATCTGGGCTTCAAGGGTGATGTCCGTCATCGTATAGGTACTCTTGCAATTTCCGCAGTTTTCACAGGGGTCTTCATGATTCTGTCCAAAATAATCGAGGATATTGTTACGGAGGCAGCCGGTGGTTTTGCAGTAACCGGTCATCTGTTCCAAGCGCCGGTAATCCCGTTTTTTAACTTGAGCTTGCTCCGCAGCACTGAGTTCTTCGTTGTCACCGCTGTTTTGGATCAGAAACTTTGCGGTGGTAATATCCCCAGCGGCAAACAACAAGATGCAATCGGCTTTTTCGCCGTCTCTGCCGGCGCGGCCGGCCTCCTGATAATAGGCCTCCAAACTTTTCGGCATATTGTAATGGATGACGAAGCTGACGTTGGACTTATCGATGCCCATGCCGAAAGCGTTGGTGGCCACCATCACAGGTTTGCGGTCGAATTGGAAGTCATCCTGGTTACGGCGGCGCTCCTCGTCGGATAAGCCGGCGTGATAGCGCGTCGCCCCGATGCCATGCGCGTTTAGATCGTCTGAGACCCGTTCCACCGCTGCCCGGGTCGCACAGTAAACGATACCGCTTTTCCCGTAACGGGCACCGATCAGAGACCGCAGGGCGGTCATTTTGTTTTTCGGCCGCTGCACATCGAAGAATAGATTTGGCCTATCAAAGCCGGTGACGATACTTAGAGGAGCATGTAATTTCAGAATGTCGATGATATCCTGGCGCACTTGAGCCGTGGCCGTGGCGGTAAAGGCGGACAAAACCGGCGGGGACGGCAGTTTTTCCAGAAATTCGACGATTTTCAGATAGCTGGGGCGAAAATCCTGCCCCCATTGGGAAATACAATGGGCTTCATCCACGGCGACCAGTGAAATCTTCTGTTCCTGCATCAGCCTGACGAAACCGTCGCTGGCAAGGCGCTCCGGGGCAATGTAGACAATTTTATAGCTGTCTTCCCGCAACCGTTGATAGACGGCCTGAAGCTGTTTTAAAGTGAGGGAGCTGTTGATAAAGGCGGCCTTCACGCCGACACCTAAGAGCGCGGCCACTTGATCTTTCATCAATGAAATCAAAGGGGAAACCACCAGTGTGAGGCCGGGCATCAGCAAAGCCGGAATTTGATAGCAGAGGGACTTACCGCTGCCCGTGGGCATGACACCGAGGACGTCTCTGCCGGAGAGAATACCGTCGATCAACGATTCCTGTCCAGGACGAAAGACGGTATGCCCGAAATACTGTTTTAATATTGAAAATTTATCCATATCTCCCCCGGGATTTCAGATCATAAGCACCCTATACATTGCTTTATTCATGATATTCCTATCGTTAAGCTTACCTTTAGGCAATCTAAATCAGAGTTAATGATACCACATTTTGACGAAAAACACCATAATAATTCACAAATACTTGAAATATCCGTTTTATATCACCCGCTGCCATGATTGTGATACAAAATGTTCAACGTTTTGCCAAAGCGTAGTAACCACTGCGGGATACCTCGAAGAATTTATACATAACGCTTAGAGGATATTTCTTTTAGGGATGGGGTTTTTGTTTGGCGGAAACTGATTCGGAGGGATTCGAAGTTCATATTCGTCAGTACAGGCACTCTTTCGCGGAAATTGACAGTTATGATAAAATATAAAAAATAGTTGTTGACTCTCCGGTAGCCGGAGAATGTAGAATATCACTACGGAAGAAAGGCTGGTGATTTTATGTATCGCATTGGTATGTTTTCAAAACTTGGCAGGGTTACCATCAAGACGCTGCATCATTACGATGAAGTGGGTTTGCTTGTACCTGCCCATGTAGACAAGGAAACCGGCTATCGTTATTACACGACAAGCCAGCTTTTTCGGCTTGGTGAAATTATGGCCCTGCGGCAGATGGGGTTTTCCATTCCCGAAGTATCCGCCCTTGTTGATGGCCACAACATCGCGGGGATACTAAAACAGCGCAAAGCCGAGCTTGAAAGCGAAGTACAGAATGTCACCGACCAGCTCTTTCGACTCAATCACTACATTCAAGAACAGAAAGAGGGTCATATCATGAAATATCAAGCTGTTATCAAGGAAATCCCCGCTTTTACGGTATACGCGGCACGATACACCATCCCCAATTATGCGGCGCTCAATGAAATTATGCCCGCCCTTGGTGAAAAAGTAAGCAGGGCAAATCCAGGCATTCAATGTGTAAAGCCGGGGTATTGCTTTAATGTTTATCTTGACGGCGAATATCGCGATACGGATATCAACGTAGAAATCTGTGAAGCCGTCACATGCCGCGGCAAAGATGAAGATGGGGTCGTGTTCAAGGAAATCCCCGCCGTCAAAGTCGTTTCTGTGCTGCACCGCGGCGCTTATGAAGAAATAGGCGCCGCCTACGCCTATGCGGTGAGTTGGGCAGAGCAAAACGGATACCAAATCACCGATAATGCCCGGGAGAGCTATATTGACGGCATTTGGAACAAAGACAAAGTAGAGGATTGGCTCACCGAAATCCAAGTACCGGTAAAAAAGAAATAATGGTCAAAAGCAAAAGGGCTTGCCGCCTGGTTTTCCCAGATGGCAAGCCTTTAAGGTTGCTTCCATCGTTCTTTCGTCTATCTTTTTAGAGCCACTTCAAGCTGAGGAACAGTTTTACTTATCAGGTACGATTCCCTTGTTTTAAAGTTTCTTCTGTCGGCAATCGGGGCATAATCCTTCGAATTCCGCGGTTTTAAAAACACGTTTCATTCTGTTTCCCCTGTTTTCCTGTCTTTCGCTTTGGCCATACACAGAATATGAACCGTAACAGCGATACCGATGAAGAAAAGCAGCAACGTAAGCCATAAGGTTTCAAGCAACACCATGGAAAGCAGCAGCATTCCCCAAAGCCAGCCCAAACTGAGATAGACGGTTTTTCGAGTAAGACCCGCTCTGCACTGGTAGTTTTCCATATGCTCCCTAAAAAAGGGAATTTTCATAATCCGCGCTCGCATATGGGGCGACGATGAAAAACATGCCATGGAAACCAGGACAAAAGGTGTTGTTGGCCATACGGGCAACAATAAACCAATGGCGCCCAACCCTAAAAATAAAAATCCGAGTCCCGTGAGGAGCATTGTTTTTAAGGACATGTTATCACCTCAAATTGTGATTAAGACTTAATACTATTATATAACAGTAACAGAAAAATATAGTTTCAACAAAAAAACAGCATTTTCGATCAAAAAACCAGGTAATGACGACATCACTCCCGCCAAAACCTGGGAAAAAGTGGATTTCCCTTTGCCTGCCGTCTGCCAAGAAAACCGGGATCGGCCATTTGAAACATACCAAGGGCATAAAGCCGTTGAAAAGTGCAGAAAATCCAAAAATCAAGAACGCCATAAGGGGTTCCCCGGCAAACCCAACCACCATAAATCCCCTGCGCCGCACCGCACGTCGTAAACCGGCAGAAGCGGCATTTTAAACAACGGCAACGAAAGATGGCATCCTTTAACGCTGATGGATACCGCATCTCCTTTTTCCTCCCCTTTACCAAAAAACCGTGGGCATAGCGCTCTAAGGCAATGGATAGTGCTATCAAAAAAACAAAATGATGAATTTTTTTCGATGGACGGCGGATAATAAGTTCAAACAAAGGAAAGGAGTCATTTTTATGTCTCAGCTTAATCAAATGGAATTGCAGAACCTTCGCCACCTCATCGGCGCCCACGAAACTGCCTATCAGAAAATGCAATCTTATGCCCAGCAATCTACCGATCCCCAAGTGAGAGCATATTTTCAGCAATCGGCACAAAGCGCAATGAGCACAAAACAAAAACTCATGTCTTTTTTAGGTTAAGGAGGAAAAAAATGTTACAAGAAAAAGAAATGGTGAATGACGCGTTGTCTGCTGCCAAAAGCGAACTGACCGGCTATGCCAATGTCATTTCGGAATGCTCTAACCAACAATTAAGATCCACGATTCAGCAAATTCGCGATAATTGCGAAAATTCCCAATACGAACTTTATCAGATTGCCAGCTCCAAAGGATATTATACCCCTGCGGCCCAAGCAAGTGATGCGGAAATTCAGGATGTAAGATCACAAGCCCAGCAATCCAGCCAGGGTTCAAGATCACAATCACGGCAAATGAACCAAATTGATTAACAATGAAAAGGGCTGCCCTGTTTAAGCAGTCCCGCAAAAAGAGCGTCGGTTTCTGACAGAACATCAGAAACCGACGCTCTTTATTATGCTCTAAGCGTCGCCGTAATCCTTTGCGGATGCAGCAGCAGATTCAGAGCGTCCTCGCTGTTTTTTACGATGATATCCGCTTTGGCAAAGGTCTTCACGGCGCAGCCCTCTTCGCCCATAATGAGTAAGGAAAGGGCGCAAATCTCAAACATGCCGGCGTCATTCACACCGTTCCCCACACATACCGTCGTTTCCGCGCCGCGTTCCCGGACAAAGGCTCTTTTCTCCGCGGCACCGTTTTTACTGCTCAAAACGCGTACCTCGAGGCCGAGATCACCACATTCCTCCCGCACCGAACCGTAGGTATCAGCGGATAAAACATAGAGCTTGGCCTTAGCCTTTAGCTGTGCCAATAAGGGGACCAGGGACGGCCGGAGCTTACCATCGGTGGCGAGGGTACCGTTAAAATCAAAAACAACGTGTTTGATGGCAAGCTCCCCCACACCGGGAATCGTTATGTTCAGCATCGCATTTCTCCTTTGGTTTTAAAATCATTCCTGTGCCATGAACTTCGTTATGACATTCATTATATTGTATTTTCATCATCATGGCAAGAGATCGCCAACCATTCCTTCCTTACGGTTTTCAGCGTTACCGGAAAAAGCGAATATTAAGAAACGGGGATTGACATACATCCCGCCTTGCGATATGATAGTTATGGGCATATGCCAATAACTGTTGACGATAATACCGCAGAGAAATGCGGCAAACCCGAAGCTTGCGCCGGAAACCCCTTTGCGATCAGGTAATCCCTGTACTTTTTTGATACCCGCGAGGCGCAAAGTTTTCCAAGGAGAGGTCCTCATGCCGACGAAAAGCAATGAACTTGAAAAAAGAATAACACCCGGTGAAGAAGATTACTTAAAAGTTCTGCTTAATCTTTCCGGTGGCGGGGAAATCCGTTCAAGCGAGGTGGCGGAAGCCCTGGGCATTACGAGAGCCAGCGTCAGTTGTATGCTAAAACGCCTCAAAGACGAGGGCTACATTGCCAAAGAAAAATACGGCACCGTAACCTTGACGGAAAAGGGCGTCGAAAAAGCCGTGGAGATCAAAAAACGCTATGTGGTGCTCCATGCTTTTTTCGTTGAGGTTTTGGGGGTAAACGCGGCCACCGCGGCGCGGGACGCCTGTCTCCTGGAACATATCGTCAGTTCCGAAAGCATCGAGAGAATCAGCCAACAGCTTTCTGATTATGAACAGAAGATGAAATTGCAATCCAGGGAAAGCGAAAGGTTCCTTTCCCCCGCAAAACGGTGACAGTTAAAACTTCCGCCAATCCATTTGACATCTGTTTGTCCTTGGGTTAACATGATGAAAACGCGCCTATTTTTCGGCGTAAACGGAAAGAAGAATGATAATGTATACTTGCGCGTTCTGTAAAAAACACAGTTGTGAAGCAGAAAACCCGGAGCCCATGCCACAGAACTGTCCCCGGCGGGAAACAGAGGTTCTAAAACAGGTGAAAGAGACCTATCGCGACCCAAAGGCGGCAAAACTTGCCTATCATGCCGCTTTGGTCGAAGCCGAAGGTTACTGCGAAAAAACCAGATTGGATGAAATCATCGATTTTGCCAAAAGATGCGGCTTTCAGAAGTTGGGCGTAGCTTTCTGTATTGGACTGAGCAGGGAAGCCGAAGTATTCTGCACCATTCTGCGCCATCACGGATTTGAAGTGGTCTCCGTTATCTGTAAAAACGGCGGCATTCCCAAAGAGTATTTGGGCATCAAAGAACAGGAAAAAGTAAGGCCCGGTACGTATGAACCCATGTGCAATCCCGTGGGCCAGGCCGTTCTTCTCAACAAAGCCCAAACGGAATTCAATATCATCTTAGGGCTTTGCGTCGGCCACGATTCCCTGTTCATCAAATATGCCGACGCGCCGGTAACCGTCTTTGCCGTAAAGGACCGGGTTTTGGCCCACAACCCTCTGGGCGCGATCTATTTGGCCGACAGCTATTACCGCCAGAAATGATCTGCGAAAAAAGAAGAAACATAAACGGAGTGAGCCATGGTCAGACCTACAAAGTGGAGAAAAATCGAAAATATGCCGGCGATTGCCTATTTTGTCCCCGCAAACCGGGAAAATAGGCAGATCCCGGAAAACTCATTGAAAATAGAGGAACTGGAAGCCCTCCGCCTAAAGGACCTTTTAGGGCTTGAACAGGGCGAGTGCGCCGATAAAATGGAAGTTTCCCGGCAAACCTTTCAGCGTATCCTATTATCCGCCAGGGAGAAAATCGCCGACAGTTTGGTGAACGGCAAAGCCATCCATATTGAGGGCGGCAATTTCACACAGAACAACTGCCCTGTGAAGTGTTTACACTGCGGCAAAGAATGGACGGAAACTTTTGAAACATTACATTCAGGTGGCAACGACAGCTATGCGTGTCCCCACTGCGGTTCCCAGGATATTGTCTGCGGCCGCTCCTGCAAAGGCCGACTCGGCGGCGGTAACTGCTGGAAACACAAAAAATGCCACCGATAACCGCTGAACAAAAAATGGCCCAAAGAAATTTTTCTGCAGAAGAAATCACCAAGGTTGCGCTGAAAATTCGAAGCGGTACGGGAAATCGAAGACAGATGTTTTAGCGTCGCGCAAAAAACAAATCCTCCTGCGACGTCGCACCCCGTTAAAAAATAGAGAGGGCGCCCCTAAGCCACTTTTTGCCTTTCGGGACACCCTCTTTTGCGAAACCCGGACGGGAGAACCGTCCAAAGAACTGACCATGCAAAATCACCGTTTCGTCTTTAGCGCAGCGATACCGTGGGTAACGGCGTTTTTCACGATATTGCCGCAGTTCCTGGCAGACACATCTCCCCAGCCCTCTTTTTCCACCTCGTCCTTGACGCCGAGCTCCGCGGCGATTTTTGTTTTCGAATCCTCTGACAGTATGCTTTTTTTATGACCCATCGTTGCTCCTTTCCCCTTAAAAAACGGGGTTTTATTTACATTTTTCCGCAAAACCCGCCGCTTTATACCTCTGCCGTCGAGTGTATATTCCGTTTTAGACCGCAGATACTAAAAAACGGTCATAGACTTGACGGTCATGACGCGATGCTATATCATATCGCCAATGATTCCCTGACCAAAATTTTTATCCCATCACAGGGAGAAGGCTTATGCTCCACGAAATCGACGGCTTCCTCTATCATTGCGAATACACTGTGCAAAAACCGAAAAGCGAGGATTTTCTTCTCGTTTTTGACGGCGACCGTATCCTGCTGCGCCGGGAAGTGCCCTTAACCCTGGCGAAAATCAGTGATTTCGAAGAGGAGGACATCACGGCTAAGGATTTCCAATACCTCTTTTCCATCGGCTCCCACTCCTTTTTTCTGTTGAAAAAACCCTACCTTTTCCGGATGGAACCTTTCTACTTCGCGAGCATCCAGACGTTTCGGGAATTCTCCCCCCGGTGGCTGGTTTTTGCCGGGGTGACCGCGTATCATCTGTCTTATTGGTACAATCACAATCGCTACTGTGGTGTCTGCGCCGCGCCGCTAATCCACCGTGAAGACGAGCGGGCTTTACTCTGCCCCGCTTGCGGCAACATCAAGTATCCTGATATCGCCGTCGCCATTATCGTAGGCGTTGTCCACGGCGAAAAGATTTTGCTCACCCGCTATTGCGCCGGGGTTTACCGGCGCTACGCGCTGATCGCCGGTTTTGTGGAAATCGGGGAATCCCTTTACGATGCTGTGCGGCGGGAGGTCTATGAAGAAGTGGGACTAACGGTAAAGCATATCCGCTATTACGATAATCAGCCTTGGGGCTTTTCCCAATCCTTGTTGGTGGGATTCTTCGCCGAACTGGACGGCACGGAAGAGATCACTCTGGCTAAGGAGGAATTGACGGAAGCCACCTGGGTTCGGCGGGAGGATTTGAAGGTAGGTCCTTCGGAAATCAGTTTGACCCGTAAAATGATGGCGGCTTACAAAAACCGCGAGATCCTTTTTCCATAACCACCTTGCTCTATACAGTTTTTCAACACTCTCCCCTTTCAATCAAAAAAGCTGCGTTGTACACAGCTTTTTTGCCATTCTGACCTGTCCGGTAGCGGGCAGGTTTTTTTGTAAAGCATTCTTTAGTGGGAAGTAACGTGTTTCCGTTTGAAGAGGCTGACGATCCAAAGCAGGATCACGGCGCCACCAATGGAAACGACCAGGCTCCAGACATTGAAACCGGTAACGCCGTAACCGCCGAAGAGGTTCATCACCAAACCACCAATAAAAGCGCCGACCACACCCACAAGGATGTTGGCCCAGGCTCCCATTTCCGAATTTTTGCCTGTAATCATGCTGGCGATCCAACCGGCCAAAGCGCCTAAAACCACCCAAGCAATAATACCCATAAAAAGACTCCTTTCTACTTCTTGTTCTTAAAAACCATTTCGGCTTTTTTGTTTTCACATATAATATGCCAAAAAAGAGCGAAATATAAACATCTGCTGCCTGAAAAAGATTTCACAGGGAAAATCTGATGCCTATTTTTAGGCCAATTGCGCCGCTTTGGTAAAATTCCGTATAAAACGAGCCTTTTCGGATCAGGCTATTTTTAGAAAGGAGCGGTTTTCTATGGATCAAAACTTAAGGGAAAATGCCAGATACATCGAAGGTAAACTAAAGGAAGCCATAGGACAGATCAGCGGTTCCGAAGGTCTGGAATTAAAAGGCAAATTGGAGGCCATGACCAAGGAGGTTGCCGCAAGCGGCGAAAGGCTCAAAGAAAAAGTCGCCGAAAAAGCCAACGATCTTTTAGACGACTTCAACCAATGGCGAAAGCAACCGTAAAAAAGTTGGGGCTTACGCAAAATAGCGTTCTCGTTTGAAAACTATTTTGCGTAAGCCCCTTTTTATATGGAATGAACCTGCTATAACGGATAATATCGGTAGGGGCGCTGATCCATACAGAAAACGCCGACGCCGCCGATGCCGAGATGGGAACCGAGGACGCTGCCGATACGCTCACAGAGAAAAGTAGCCTTAGGCAAACGTTCTTTTAACAAATCCGTGATCGCGACGGCCTTTTCTAGGTCGTCGGCGTGGGTGACGCCGATGATTTGATCGTCAAACAGCGCGGCATAATCCGCCACCGTATTGGCGATGGCCACAAAGGAATGTTTGGTGCCGCGGACAATTTTATCCAGGCTGATCCTGCCGTTCTTGACGTCCATCAACGGTTTGATCTTAAAAGCGCTGCCAATATCGCCCATGGTTTTTGTCAACAGCCGTCCGCCCCTAAGGGCGCACTTTATATCGTCAATGGTAAAAGCATATTTCACATGATTCGTCATCCACTGACACTGGCTGACCATTTCATCAAAGGAGACGCCTTTTTCGTTCATCAAACCAAGCTGAATGGCGATGAGGCCGGTACCTAAGGAACCACCTCTGGAATCGATCAGCGCCATTCTACGAGAGGGATATTTGAGCTGCACTTCTTCCCTCACGAGTCTGGCGAAGTCATAAGTGCCGGACATCGCGGCGGAAAAGGTAAGATAGATGAAATCATCACCCTCCGCGGCGATGGCGGAAAATAGATTTTCCGTATCCGCCCAGGAAATCTGGGCCGTACCCGGATGATGTCCCGCGCGCATGGCATCGTATACGTCGTCTAACGTGATTTCGATGTTATCGCGGTATGTTTTTTCGTCAATGATCACCGATAACGGTAAAACAGCAATCTGAAAACGTTCCTTTAATTTTTCGGGGATATCACATGTACTATCCACGATGATTCTTATCATATCATACCTTCTCATGGAGTATTTTGTTTTCCTAATAACTTATGTTTATTTTATACGAAAAACATTATAAAATCAACCTTCTCTTGGCCTTTCCTCCTGATCTTCACCAGAGGCAGCAAAAAAAGGCGCATTTCCCTTGATCCAAAAGCCCTTTTCTCCTTTTTTAAAAACCCCTCCCTTTGTAAACCCGCTTTTCAGCATATTTTCTCCCATGACCGCCGCGGTATACATTGGCGTGAAAGAAAACGGGAACACTATGATCAATCTTTGCGGGGAGGATTTTTCTTTTGAAACGATATTTTGAAGGCTGGTATTTCAAAGCGCAAAATAAAAACCAAATCGTGGCGGTCATTCCCGCGATTCATATCGAAAGGGACGGCAAAAAGTCCGCTTCCATCCAGCTCGTCACGGATCAAGGCGCCTGGAACGTAGTTTTTCCCTATGAGCAATTTTCCGCCAAGGGCAGAATGCCCCATATTACCATCGGTGATAATATTTTTACGCGACAGCAACTCCATTTGCATATCCAAAACACTGCGGTAACCGCCTGGGGCGACCTGAAATTCGGCGCCCTTTCGCCTCTTTCCTACGACATCATGGGGCCTTTCCATTTCCTGCCTCTGATGGAATGCCGCCACAGTGTCTACAGCATGGGCCATCACGTCAGCGGCGAACTGACCATCAACGGCGAAAAATACCGCTTCTACCGGGACGTCGGTTACATGGAAGGCGACCGCGGCCGTTCTTTCCCCATCCACTACGCCTGGACCCAATGTAATTTCGGCGATGCCGGCGGCGGCGAAGCGAACAGAGACGAGTATCTCTCCAACAGCCTGATGCTCTCCGTGGCGGAAATCCCCTGGGGGCCGTTTCATTTTACCGGTATCATCGGTGTGATCCATTACCGGAATAAAGAATACCGCATCGCCACTTACCTAAGAGCGAAGGTAGACGTTCTCTCCCAGGGCAAGATCGTCGTCAGTCAGGGCGCGCTGCACTTCACGGCAGAACTGCGCGGGGAAAAGAAAATTCCCCTTTACGCCCCGGTCAACGGCAGCATGGTACGGTTTGTGAACGAAAGCCTCGTCTGCACCACAGCGTATACCTTGGAGGAATATGGGGAAACGATCTTTTCCTTTGAGACCGACCGCGCCTCCTTTGAATATGAATACCCACGATGATCACGCAAAAAGAAGGAAAAGAGCCTTGAAAAACCGATTCGATGCCGCGATTTTAAAGTGGCATTTTAAGAAAATCACCGTTGCTTACACCGTTACCGCCGTCATCGCCACCGTGGTTTGCGCCGTTGTCATAACCCTTGTCTTTCGGACGGTTTTCGCCTTAGCCTGGCAGTGTGGGGAACTCCGGGACAAAATCGAAACCGGAAAATTACAGGGTGTGAGCGCAGATATTGAAAAACTGGCCGCCTTCCCCGGCGTGATCGATGTGATTTTTCTCGACAGCGAAAATCACGTCACAAAGACCTGGAAACATTCGCGTTTCGCCAAGGAGGACTTCGCCCTGATCCGCTGTGAAAGCCAGCGGGAATATTATCTCAGCGCCGTCGATCCCCGGGTGGTTTTTATGCCGGTAGAACACGGGGAAATGATCGTTACGCTGATTTTCAGCAGTACTTTTTCCCATAATGGCCACGATATAAACGAGGGCTCCTGCAACAAGACGGTAAATTTCCTTCTCAACCTCGGTGAGCTGAATGCTGAAAGCAGGGTCTACCTCATCGACACCGGCGAAGAAATCCCCTGCGGCAAAGGGGCCGTCTACGCCGTGATTCTTGTGATCCTGCTTTTTCTCTTCGCCAACCAGGTGCTCCTCGCTCTTTGGGCGTATCAGAACGCCTTAAAAGCAAAGCTCTCCCCGATCTTTTGGGGAATCCTCGTATTACTTTCCGGTACCGTCGGCGTCCTGATCTACCTGCTTTACAAACGTAGATATCGCCACATAAAACAATAACCATGAAACAGCAGGCACTTTTTGCTTTTAGGCATAAAAAGAAGATATCCCCCAGTGATGCCATAAAGTAAGAGATATCCTCTTTTGGATGGGGCATTTAGGCGACGTGTTCAAACTGGCTGTTATAAAGCTCCGCGTAAAAGCCGCCTTTTGCCAAGAGCTCTCCATGGCTGCCGCTTTCCACAATGTCGCCGTCTTTCATCACGAGGATCAAATCAGCATTCTTGATGGTGGAAAGGCGGTGGGCGATGACAAAGGAGGTTCTGCCTTCCGTCAACCGATCCATGGCTTTTTGCACAATACGCTCGGTTCTCGTATCCACGGAACTGGTGGCCTCGTCGAGAATCAGCAGCGGCGCATTTTGGATCATGGCACGGGCAATGGTGACGAGCTGCTTTTGGCCCTCGGACAAACTGGCTTTATCGCTGAGCACAGTATCGTAACCGTTGGGCAGGGTTTTGATGAAATGGTGCAATCCCACTGTTTTACAGGCTTCTACCACCTGATCGTCGCTGATCCCTTCCTTGCTGTAGATGATGTTATCCTTGATGGTGCCCTCAAAGAGCCAGGTATCCTGAAGTACCATACTGAACTGTTCATGGACATTTTCCCGGGGTACCTGATCAATGGGGATATGATCTAAAAGAATTGCACCGGCGTCCAGATCGTAAAAGCGCATCAGGAGGTTAACGATGGTGGTTTTACCGGCGCCGGTGGGGCCGACAATGGCGACTTTCTGCCCAGCTTTGATATGCGCGGAAAAATCGTGAATTACGGTTTTTCCCGGGTCGTAGCCGAATTTCACATGTTGGAACTCCACGTCTCCTTTGATCTGATCGAGGATTGCCTGTTTTTTGCTTTCATCGGCAAGCTCTGCTTCCTCAAGAAACTCGAAAACCCGTTCCCCGGCGGCGGCGGTGCGCTGGAGGTTATTGAAGGCTTGGGCGAACTGGGATAAAGGCTGGGTAAAAAGGCGAATATAGATCATAAAAGCCACGATCACGCCGAAGGAGATCGCTCCCTTGAGAACCAAGGCCGCGCCGACCACACAGACGGCCACATAGCCGAAATTGCCGATAAAATTCATCAGGGGCATCATCAGACCCGACAAAAACTGGGATTTCCAGGCACTGCTGTAGAGTTTGCCGTTGATTTCCTCAAAAGTCTTTCGCGCCGCTTTGCCGCCGTTGTATACCTTTACTACATTATGGCCGCTGTAGATCTCCTCAATGTGGCCGTTGATCTGCCCCAGCTCTTTTTGTTGGGTGATGAAGTGCTTTTGCGATTTGGCCATGATCAGAATCATCAGGATGAAACCGACCAGGCTGGAGGCTACGGCAGTGAGGGCCATGATCCAGTTGTTATAAAACATCATGATCAGGGAGCCGAAAAACATCGTAACAGCAATGACCAACGTTCCCAAGCTCTGATTTAGGGTTTGCCCGATGGCGTCAACGTCGTTGGTCACACGGCTTAAAACATCGCCGTAGCTATTTTTATCAAAATACTTCAACGGCAGGCGGTTGATTTTGCGGGAGATATCGGCGCGCATGGTTTTGGCGATCCGCTGGGTAATGGTGGCCATGATTTGCCCCTGCACCAAGTTGAGCAGCAAAGATACTGCATAGATCAGCGTGAGCAGCCAGGCGATGGAGGATACGGCCTGAAGATCAATGGTATGAACCACCGATACGCCGTTGATCAGGGCCGGCAATCCTTTGGTGATCTCATTGGTCATATCTTTCAATAGATCGGGGCCAATGATCTGCAATACCGTCCCTACCAACGCGGTGACCAAGGCCACACTGATGACGGGTAAATACTTTTTACAGTAACGCATCAATTTGACCATGGTTCCTTTGAAGTTTTTCGGCTTTTCCACAGGCCGGTTAAAGCCGTGTCTGCCGCCGGAACCTCTGCCCATTTTTACGGTTTTCGTCTCACTCATACGGCCAATTCCTCCTCGCTCAATTGTGACATGGCAATCTCTTTATAGACCTTGCAAGTCTTCAGCAATTCTTTGTGCCCGCCCTTGCCGACGATCCGTCCCTCGTCAAGGACGATGATCTGATCGGCCTCCATGATGGTACCGATACGCTGGGCCACGATCATCGTGGTCACGCCGGCGGTTTCTCTGTGCAGCGCCGACCGTAAAACCCGGTCGGTTTTATAATCCAAGGCGGAAAAGCTATCATCGAAAATATAGATTTCCGGTTTACGGCAAATGGCTCTGGCAATGGCGATGCGCTGTTTTTGACCGCCGGAGAGGTTGGCGCCGCGCTGAGAAATATCGGCGTCATACTGTCCTGCCATCTCTTCCACGAATTCGGCGCTTTCGGCGATGGCCACGGCTTTTTTGATCTCTTCCGTGGTTGCTGCGGCTTTGCCGTTATCACCGTAGGCAACATTGTCGGCGACGGTGCCTCGGAACATGACGGCCTTTTGCGGTACGTAACCGATTTTATTGTTCAACGCTTCCTCGGTATAGTCTCTGACATTGACACCGTCGACAAAAACAGCCCCCTCACTGGCATCGAAAAAGCGGGGTACCAAATTGATCAGGGTACTTTTTCCGCTGCCGGTGGAACCGATGAAGGCCACCGTTTCCCCTTTTTTCACGGTGAAATTGATATCATGCAAAACGTAATCCGCGGCGCCGGGATATTGAAAGCCCACGTGGGAAAAGACGACTTCACCAACGACCCCCGGCGTTCCTTCGGTGACGCTGCCGGCGCTAATCGACGGTTTTGTATTGAGCACTTCGTTGATGCGCTTTGCGGAAACCGAGGCCCTCGGCATCATCACAAAGAGGAACACCACCATCATGAAGGACATGATGATCTGGATGGCATAAGAGGAGAACACCACCATATTGGAGAAGAGCGTTAATTTATCCATGGCCCCCGCAGTATCGATG
>CALFRX010000089.1 GCA_937919295.1 uncultured Peptococcaceae bacterium
AGAAGGAGACATCCCGCATCTCAACCATAGGCATACCAAAAAGAGGGCCGCAATGGCCCTCTTCCCAAAACATTTTTTAAACCAGTTCGATTTTGACCATTTCCGCGCCGTCGCCGCGTCTCAAGTCCAACTTGATGGTGCGGGTATAGCCGCCGGGACGGTCCTTGTAACGTTCCGCCAAAACGGTAAACACTTTGGTGACGACGTCTTCGTCCTGAATGTAGGCAAGGGCCTGTCTTCTGGCGTGGAGATCGCCTCTTTTGCCGAGGGTAATCATTTTTTCGGCAATGCTTTTGAGCTCTTTTGCTTTGGGCGCTGTTGTTTCAATGCTTTCTTTATCTAAAAGAGAGGTCGTAATATTTCTCAACATCGCCCGGCGGTGAGCGCTATTTCTTCTGAGTCTGCCGTATGCCACTGTGGTTTCCTCCTTACTACTGAGTTACTGACGACCTCAGTCTTCCGCTCTGCGGAGGGAAAGATTGAGTTCGCTGAGTTTTTCCATAACTTCTTCCAGAGATTTTCTGCCCAAGTTTCTGACTTTCATCATATCTTCTTCAGTACGCTGGGTCAATTCCTGTACGGTATTGATCCCGGCACGTTTCAAACAATTGTAGGAACGGACGGACATATCCAGCTCTTCGATGGTCATGTCTAAGATCTTATCCTTATTATCGTCCTTCTTTTCCACCATGATGATATCGTCACCGGGAACTTCCGTTAAACCGATGAACAGTTTCAGATATTCGGCAAGGATTTTGGCGCTTTTGCTGATGGCTTCATCCGGATAGATGCTGCCATCGGTCCAAATATCCAGGGTTAATTTATCAAAGTCAGTTTGCTGACCAACTCTTGTATCTTCCACATGAAAGATCACTTTGGTAATGGGAGAGAAGAAAGAATCAATGGGAATGATGCCCAGCGGCATATTTTCCTTTTTGTTCTTTTCAACACTGTTGTAACCTCTCCCTTTTTCCACGGTCACTTCCATATGGAGACTGCCATTTTTGTCAAGGGTAACAATGTGGTGATCCGGGTTCAGAATTTCCACTTCAGAACTGCCTTTTAAGTCACGTCCTGTGATTTCACCTTCGCCTTCGGCTTCCAACATGAGAAGCCGCTCTTCATCGGTGTGTAATTTCACACAAAGACCTTTTAAATTTAAGATCAAATCCGTGGTGTCTTCGTAGACGCCAGGGATTGTCGTAAATTCATGGAGAACTCCGTCAATTTTGACTGATGTTACTGCCGCACCTGGCAGGGAAGAAAGAAGAACACGTCGCAAAGCGTTGCCGAGGGTAATCCCGTAACCTCTTTCCAGAGGTTCAACAACAAAGCGGCCATAGGTTTTGTCATCATTCATTTCCACACATTGAATCTTGGGTTTTTCCATTCCTGACAGCATATATCTGGCCTCCTTATATAAACTATCGATTAAAATGAGCCTAAGCCTTAGCGGGAGTAACCTTCAACGATTAAGTGTTCTTCGATGGGGATGTCAATATCTTCCCGTCTGGGTTTATCCGCAACGGTTACGGCAAGGCCATCTTTATCCAGTGAAAGCCACTGAGGAACGGATTTCACCGCGGCCAATTCTGAGATTGCCTGGATTTTAGGACTCTTTTTGCTTTTGGCCGTAACGGCAATGATGTCACCTTTTTTCACGAGGAAAGAAGGAATATTGACTTTTCTGCCGTTGACGGTGAAATGGCCATGGAGGATTAACTGACGAGCTTCATTTCTGCTGTTGGCCAGGCCCGCTCTGTAAACAGTGTTGTCAAGACGGGATTCCAAGAGGACCAGGAGATTTTCCCCGGTTACGCCACCCTGTCTGACAGCTTCTTTATAATAGAGACGGAATTGCTTTTCCAACACACCGTAAATACGACGTACTTTTTCTTTTTCTCTTAACTGAAGGCCATATTCCGTACGTTTTTTACGGGCGGCAGCGGCGCCATGCTGGCCCGGCGCATAACTTCTTTTCGTAAAGGAGCATTTATCGCTGTAGCAGCGGTCACCTTTTAAATAAAGCTTCTCTCCTTCACGCCGGCAAAGCCGACACTGAGATTCTGTATAACGTGCCATCTAAAAAGGACACCTCCTATACTCTTCTTCTTTTGGGCGGACGGCAACCATTATGAGGAATGGGAGTAACGTCCTTGATCATGCTGATTTCCAAGCCTGTGGCCTGAAGCGAACGAATCGCGGCTTCTCTGCCGGACCCGGGTCCTTTGACAACGCATTCGATGGTTTTCATACCGTGTTCCATCGCTTCTTTGGCGGCGGTTTCGGCGGCCAGTTGCGCGGCAAATGGAGTGCTCTTTCTGGAGCCTTTGAAACCGGAAGCCCCGGCGCTCGACCAGGAAATGGCGTTACCGGCTTTATCGGTGATCACAATGATCGTATTATTAAAAGTTGAATTGATATGGGCTACGCCGTATTCAATGTTCTTTTTTTCTCTTCTTCTGCGCGTTTGTCTTCTTGCCATGAATGATATCCCCCTTCCTTTATTTCTTACGTCTTACGCCCACGGTCCGTTTGGGACCTTTGCGGGTACGCGCGTTGGTTTTCGTTTTTTGACCTCTCACAGGGAGGCCTCTTCTGTGGCGAATGCCGCGGTAGCAGCTAATTTCAACCAGTCTTTTGATATTCAATGCAACGTCGCGACGGAGGTCGCCTTCGACCAAATAATGATTGTTGATGATATCCCGGATCGTGTTAACCTGATCTTCACTCAGATTTTTTACCCGAATATCGCCGTCGACGTTGGCTTCCGCTAAGATTTTTTTGGCGGTCGGAATCCCAATGCCGTAAATATAGGTCAGACCGACTTCGACTCTTTTATCACGGGGTAAGTCAATACCAGCAATACGTGCCATTTATTTCATGCACCTCCAATTTTAGAAATTTTCATTATCCTTGTTTCTGCTTATGTTTGGGGTTTTTGCAAATGACCATAACGGTCCCTTTTCTCTTAATGATTTTGCATTTTTCGCAAATTGGTTTTACCGAAGCGCGAACTTTCACGGTAATTCCTCCTTTTTCCTTGCGGTTTTCTATATGATCGCTTACTTAAAACGGTATACAATACGTCCACGATTCAAATCGTAGGGACTTAACTCAACAGTAACTCTGTCCCCGGGCAGAATGCGGATGAAATTCATCCGGATTTTTCCGGAAACATGGGCGAGCACTCTGTGCCCGTTTGCCAGTTCAACGGTGAACATTGCGTTAGGCAATGGTTCAATGACTGTGCCTTCCACTTCAATCGCATCTTGTTTCGACATCCGCTACCTCCTGATCTCGGCTTTTACAGCAATGTTGATTCAAAAACGCCCTAATTTCCAGATCCGACGGGATCAACCCGTTTTGGAGTGTTTTCCGGATATCTGCGGAAATCGTATGGGTCACTTGCAAATGTTTTGCGTTTTTCTTTTTCGGTTTCAGATAGGTCGTCTTTCTGCCGTCCGCTACGTAGCAGTATGCGCCGTCAAGTTTCACAATAACATAGGCGGTGCGTACGTCGCGTCCCTGCTTCGAGATGACCAGCTGTCCCAATGACCAATCCATATTTACCACCTCTTAAAGCCTGGTTAATATTTCAGGTTCTTCGTCGGTAATGGCAAACGTGTTTTCGTAATGGGCGGCCATGGAACCGTCCTTTGTCACATAGGTCCAGTTATCCGCAAGCTGTATGAGAGCATACTGTCCGGCGGCCACCATTGGTTCCACCGCGATGGTGAGACCGGCGGAAAGCCGGATTCCCCGGCCTTTTTTGCCGTAATTGGGAACGGAAGGATCCTCATGCATCTTTTCACCGACACCATGACCGACAAGGTCGCGAATCACAGAATAGCCGTGTCTCTCCACATACCGTTGAATTGCATTGGATATATCGCCTAAGCGATTACCCTTCTTCGCCTGGGCAAAGCCTTCAAAGAAAGACTGTTTGGTAACGGCGATGAGCCGAGCGTTCTCATCGCTGATCTTCCCCACGGGAAACGTACGCGCCGCGTCACCCACATAGCCGCGGAAGGTGGCGCCCACATCGACACTGATGATATCGCCTTCAGTTAAGATGCGGTTACGATTGGGAATCCCATGGACAACTTCTTCATTGATGGATGCACAGATGGAAGCGGGAAAACCGCCGTAGCCCTTAAACGTCGGATACGCATTGCATTTGCGGATATAATTTTCGGCGATTTCGTCCAACTCCCAAGTGGAAATGCCGGGTTCAACATGTTCCTCCAGCAGAGCCAGTGCTTCCGCGACGATTTTGCCGGCGTCCCGCATTTTTGCAATTTGTTCCTTGTTTTTTATGGTGATCATTATTTGCCTCCCAAGGCAACTGAAATGTCTTTCAATACATTCTGAATGTCTTGATCTCCGTTAATATTTTTGATGATCCCCGCTTTGGTATAGTACGCAATGAGGGGCGCCGTCTGCTGTTCGTAAACGTCGAGACGGTTTTTTACGGTCTCTGCCTTATCATCGGTTCTCTGGTATAATGCACCGCCGCATTTTTCACATTGATCGCCTTTGGCGGAAGGATGATAGGTCAGATGGTAGGTGGCGCCGCAGTCTTTGCAGATACGGCGGCCGGTGATTCTATCCATCAGCTTATGGAGGGGTACCTCGATATTGACGGCAGCATCAAGGTTCTGATCAAGTTTTTTGAGCATTTCCGTCAAAGCATCGGCCTGTGCCGGTGTTCTGGGAAAGCCATCCAGGAGGAAGCCCTCTTGGCAATCTTCCTTCTGAATCCTTTCCTCCACCAGTCCAAGGATGAGCGTATCGGGAACCAACTGCCCCGCTTCCATGTAGCCTTTGGCTTCTTTGCCCAAAGCCGTGCCTGCTTTCACCGCGGCACGGAGCAAATCGCCGGTGGAGATATGTACGATGTTGTATTTTTCAACCAGCGTCGCAGCCTGCGTTCCTTTGCCGGCTCCGGGTGGTCCCAATAAAACCAAGCGCATTTTTTTTCTCCTTATTTCATAAATCCCTGGTAACTGCGCATCAGTACCTGGCTTTCCAGTTGTTTCATCGTGTCCAACGCCACACCGACGGCGATCAGTAAAGATGTGCCGCCAAAGCTAAGATCAAGGCTCGTCGCCACCATGGTAAGGTTCGGCAACAAGGCGATGAAGGCGAGGAAAAAGGCGCCGGCCAAAGTCAGTCTGGTCAGGATCCGGTCAATATATTCGGCGGTGGGTCTGCCGGGACGCAGCCCGGGGATGAAACCGCCATTCTTCTTCAGGTTTTCCGACACTTCCACGGGAGAAAACGTCACCGCGGTATAGAAATACGTGAAGAAGATGATCATCAAGACGTAAAACGTCATGTATACAGGATGATCGGAGTTGAACCAACCGGCAATGGTCGTGCAAACGCTGTTATCGGGAAACAGGGAGAGCAGTAAACCGGGGAGCATCAAAATGGACATGGCAAAGATGATCGGGATAACACCGGCCTGATTGACCTTAATCGGAATGAAGGTGCTTTGGCCGCCGTAGACCTTTCTGCCCACGACCCTTTTGGCATACTGTACCGGGACTCTTCTCTGCCCCTCCTGAATATAGATAATACCGATGATGATCGCCACAGCAATCACAAGGAAGAGCATGACGGCAAAGAAGTTGGTTTCACCACTTCTCAAGGACTGGAACACATAAGTCAAGCCCGAGGGAATACGGGAAACGATCCCCGCGAAGATGATCAGGGAGATCCCGTTGCCAATGCCTTTTTCGGTAATCATTTCGCCCATCCACATGAGCATGGCAGTACCTGCCGTCAAAGAAATGGCGAGAACCAATACGGTAAAGATATTGAAATCGTACATCGCGCTTTTGAGATAGAAGCTCATGGCGATGGCCTGGACGAAAGCCAGGAGAATGCAGCCGTAACGGGTCAGTTGAGCCATCTTTTTTCTGCCTTCGGGACCTTCTTTGGAAAGCTTTTCAAAGTAAGGCACCACGATGGTGAGCAGGTTCATAATAATCGAAGCATTGATGTAAGGCATAATCCCCATGGCAAACAAACTGATACTCTTAAAGGCGCCGCCTGAAATAATATCAATGAAACCAAAGATATTCTGGGTGAATAATGTATCCAATACGTCAGGGTTAATACCGGGCGCGGGAATATGAGCGCCGATACGGAAGACGAGGAACATCAATAACGTAAAGAAAATCTTTCCACGGAGTTCTTGTACTTTAAACGCGTTAACCAGCGTTGAAAGCATGCTACATCACCTCTACTTTTCCACCTGCGGCTTCGATTTTTGCTGCAGCGCTCTTGCTGCAATGGATATACTGTAAAGTAACGGGTTTTTCGATTTCACCGTTGGCGAGGATTTTCACGCCGTCGCAGGTACCGCTGATGAGGCCTGCTTCCCACAGTGTTTCTGGGGTAATCACGGTGTTCGCTTCAAAAAGGTTCAAGTCCTGAAGCGCGATTTCCGCGATGACCTTTTTGTTGATATTGGTAAAGCCACGTTTGGGAATTCTTCTCGAAAGGGGCATCTGGCCGCCTTCAAAGCCGGGGCGCACACCACCGCCGGAGCGGGATTTTTGCCCTTTATGACCTCTTCCGGCAGTTTTACCCAAGCCGGAACCGATCCCGCGGCCTTTGCGGGTAGGCGCCTTTTTGGAACCTTCGGCGGGCTTTAAGTCGCTTAAATACATAATTCTACCTCCCTACAGGTTCTTAGCTTTCGACTTCTTCCACCTTCAAAAGATGGGCAACGCTTTTCACCTTCCCCAAAATATCGGGGGTATCATTTTGGATCACGGAACGGCCGGTCTTGTTGAGACCCAAGGAACGTACCGTTCTTTTTTGCTGTTCGCTGTATCCGATCACGCTTTTGACAAGGGTAATCTTGATTTTTGCCATGATATTACTCCTCCTGACCCAAGATTTCCTTAACGGATTTGCCTCTCAATTTGGCAACGTCTTCCACTGTACGCATACCGCTAAGACCGGACATGGTTGCCGATACCGTATTAATGGCATTATTGGAGCCTAAGGATTTCGTCAAAACGTCACGGATTCCAACGGCTTCGAGGACGGCACGAACGGGACCGCCGGCGATCACACCGGTACCGGGCGGGTTTCAGCATCACACGGCTTGCGCCGAAGCGGCCGATGGTTTCATGAGGCAGTGAATAGTTCACAATAGGTACGTAAATTAAATTCTTCTTCGCGTCTTCAACGGCTTTTCTGATGGCTTCCGGCACTTCACCGGCTTTGCCTATGCCGCTGCCGACATGACCGTTACCGTCACCGACGACGACGAGGGCGCTGAAGCTGAAACGGCGGCCGCCTTTTACGACCTTGGCGACACGGTTGATATTGACGATGGTTTCTGTCAATTCAAGACTATTGGCGTCAATTCTGGACATCTATTTCCCTCCTTACCCTCTTAAAATTCGAGGCCAGCTTCTCTGGCACTGTCTGCAAGCGCTTTTACTCTGCCGTGGTAGATCATACCGCCACGGTCAAAAACAACCTGCTTGATTCCTTTTTCGAGAGCTTTTTCCGCGATGAGTTTACCGACTGAGGCAGCTGCTTCTTTGTTTCCGCCATAATTTTCTTTGAGGGAAGCATCCAAGGTGGAAGCAGCGGCTAAGGTATTGCCGGCAACATCATCAATGATTTGGGCATAGATATGTTTTGCACTGCGGAACACAGCCAAACGGGGACAATCCGGCGTACCGGAAATTTTCAGTCGCACACTGGCATGTTTTTTATTCCGCACAGCTTTTCTGTTATATTGTTTATACAAAACAAGCGCTCCTTCCTTTAACCGGCTTTGACACCGGCTTTACCGGCTTTCCGTTTGATTACTTCACCTTCGTACTTGATCCCTTTGCCCTTATAGGGTTCCGGGGGTCTTACTTTTCTGACGTCCGCTGCGAAGGCGCCGACCTTTTCTTTATCAATACCCGTGATGGAAATTTTGTTCGGAGAAGGGACTTCGACTTCGACGCCTTCCTCCGGTTCCATCTCTACGGGATGAGAGTAACCCACGGTTAACACGAGGTTTCTCCCTTGTTTGGCTGCGCGGTACCCGACGCCGACCAATTCTAAATTCTTTTGAAATCCGGTGGTCACCCCGACGACCATGTTATTGACCAAAGCTCTGGTCAAACCATGGAGCGCCCGATGTTCTTTGGCATCGGAAGGACGAGTAACGAGCAGCTGCTCACCTTCGATCACCACATCGATATCAGGATGAATGTTCCTTTCCAGTTTTCCTTTGGGGCCTTCCACTTTAAGGTGTTTGCCAGCCAAAGAAATATTCACTCCGGAAGGGATCACTACCGGCATTTTGCCTATACGAGACATATTGCACCTCCCAATTTGAGTTCACATTTTTTGATTTTACCAGATGTAGCACATTACTTCGCCGCCGATACCGGCTTTTCTCGCGTCCTTATCGGTCATCAGACCTTTGGACGTGGAAATAACGGCAATACCAAGACCACCCAATACTTTAGGAAGCTCATCTTTCTGGGCGTAGACTCTCAAACCGGGACGGCTGATTCTTTTCAGCCCGCTGAGGACCTTTTCGCGGTTGGCGCCATACTTCAGATAGAGGCGTAAAAAGCCTTGTTTTCCATCTTCGATGTATTCGACATCTTTGATATAGCCTTCTTCTTTTAAGATGTTGGCTAAGTTTAGTTTCGTTTTCGAGGCGGGAATTTCCACCTTTTCCATATAAACAGTATTTGCATTGCGGATTCTGGTAAGGAAATCGGCAATGGGATCTGTCATGACCATGTTCTTACCTCCTTCCGGTTTACCAACTGGATTTGGTTACACCGGGGATTTCACCCTTGTAAGCCAATTCTCTAAAGCAAACCCTGCAGATTCCAAATTTCCGCATGTAGGCATGGGGTCTGCCGCAAATTCTGCAACGATTATACCCGCGAACGGAATACTTGGGCGTGCGCCCCTGTTTCGCAATCATTGATTTTTTTGCCACGTTGTTTCCTCCTTATTTTCGACTTACTTCACCGCAAAGGGCATGCCCATAAGTCTTAAGAGTTCTTTGGCTTCTTCATCAGTTTTGGCGGAAGTGACAAAGCAAACTTCCATACCGCGGACGCGGTCGATCTTATCGTATTCGATTTCCGGGAAGATCAACTGTTCCTTTAAGCCTAAAGTATAGTTACCCCGTCCGTCGAAGGCCTTTGCCGAGACTCCCTTGAAGTCCCTGACCCGCGGCAGCGCCACGGAGACCAGACGGTCGCAGAATTCATACATTTTTTCGCCCCTCAAAGTAACTTTGCAGCCAATGGACATCCCTTCTCTGACTTTAAACGCAGCGACGGATTTTTTCGCTTTGGTGATGATCGGCTTCTGACCGGTAATCATGGTCAGGTCACCGACAGCGGCGTCCATGGCCTTGGGATTGGCGATGGCTTCGCCCAGGCCCATGTTGACAACGATTTTCACGAGTTTGGGTACTTCCATGATGTTGTCATACTGAAATTTTTCTTTCAGGGCAGGTACGATCTCACTGGCGTATTTATCTTTGAGTCTTGCCATAATACTATCTCCTTCCCCCAATTACTTCAAGATTTCACCGCAATGTTTGCACTGGCGCACCAGTTTGTCATCGACGGTTTTCATAGAGATTCTGGTTACTTTTTTGCATTTGCCGCAATAGAGCATTACGTTGGACAGATCGATCGCAGCGGGTTTATCCATGATGCCGCCCTGGGGGTTCTTCTGGGTGGGTTTGGTGTGTCTTTTGACCACGTTGATCCCTTCCACAATCACCTTGCCGCTTGCGGGAAGCACCTGGAGGACTTTGCCGGTTGTGCCGGCGTCTTTACCGGTAATGACCATTACCGTATCGTCTTTTTTGATATGCGTTTTGGCTAAAGCCAATTCGTCCACCTCCTAATATTAGAGCACTTCCGGCGCCAGGGAAACGATCTTCATGTAGTTCTTTTCCCTTAGTTCTCTCGCTACGGGCCCGAAAATACGGGTGCCCTGGGGCTGACCATCGTCTTTGATGATCACGGCCGCGTTCTGGTCAAAGCGAATATAGGTACCGTCTTCCCGACGAATTTCTTTTTTGGTACGGACTACGACAGCCTTAACGACCTGGCCTTTTTTTACCACGCCGCCGGGTGTGGCATGTTTGACCGTGCAGACGATCACATCGCCAACCGTGGCATAACGGCGACCCGCGCCTCCTAAAACCTTAATACATAACAACTCTTTCGCGCCGGTATTGTCACCGACCTTGAGTCTGGTTTCCTGTTGAATCATGTCTGATTGCCCCCTTTCTTATTGCCCTCAGACGATCGGGGCTTTTTCGATAATCTCAACCAAGCGCCATCTCTTATCTTTGGACAAGGGGCGTGTTTCCATCATACGGACAACGTCGCCGATTCTTGCTTCATTGTTTTCGTCATGGGCTTTATACTTTTTGCTGGTTTTTACGATTTTCCCGTAAAGAGGATGCTTGATTCTGGTTTCAACGCTTACAACGATGGTTTTATCCATTTTATCGCTGACGACGGTACCGATGCGCACTTTTCTGCTTGTGGTTCTTTCCATGTTCGATATCCTCCTTCCGTTTATTCTTCACCGCTGAGTTCACGTTCTCTGATGACCGTTTTCACTCTTGCGATATTTCTCTTGACGTCTTTAATCACCGCGGGATTCTCCAGCTGACCGGTGGCCAAACGAAAACGCAGATTAAAGAGTTCGGTTTTCAAATCACCAACTTTTCTGACTAATTCTTCACTGGTCATTTCGTTGATTTCTTTCATCTTCATTCTGCTTCACCGCCAATCTCTTCACGTTTGATGAACTTACTCTTGACAGGGAGCTTATGCTGGGCCAAACGGATGGCTTCTCTCGCGATTTCTTCGCTGACGCCGCTGACTTCAAACATCACGCGGCCCGGTTTCACCACGGCTACCCAATATTCCGGGGAACCTTTCCCACTGCCCATACGGGTTTCCGCGGGTTTTTCGGTGACGGGTTTATGAGGGAAGATTTTGATCCAGACGTTCCCGCCTCTTTTCATATAACGGGTTATCGCGATACGGGCTGCTTCAATCTGCCGGCTGGTGATCCAACCGCATTCGGTGGCCTGGAGACCGTATTCACCGTAGGAAACGAAATTGCCTTTCATGGCTTTCCCGGCCATTCTGCCGCGATGCTGTTTCCGATGTTTCACTCTTTTGGGAATTAACATTAGTGGTTACCCCCTTCCGCTCTTTTAGGGGCCTTCACGGCTTTTTCGGGAAGCACTTCTCCTTTGTAGATCCAGCATTTGATCCCGATTTTGCCGTAAGTGGTGTTGGCTTCGGCAACCGCGTAATCGATGTCGGCACGGAGGGTGTGCAGAGGCACTTTGCCGTCGCTGACCCATTCAGTACGGGCGATTTCCGCGCCGCCGAGACGGCCCGCGCACATCAGCTTGATGCCGCCGGCACCCATGCGCATGGTACGGCCCATAGCCTGCTTCATCGCGCGGCGGAAAGCGATACGCCGTTCCAGGGAAGAGGCAACGCTTTCGGCAACGAGCTGGGCATCGAGTTCCGGTTTTTTGACTTCATTGATATAGATATTGACCTTTTTGCCCGTCATTTTTTCCAGGGCTTTTTTCAGGGAATCTACTTCCGCGCCGCCGCGGCCAATGACGATACCGGGTTTGGCGGTAAAAATATTGACTTTGACACGGCCTGCCGCGCGTTCGATTTCGATGCGGGAAATACCGGAATCATAAAGTCTTTTCTTTAGATATTTTCTAATCTGATAGTCTTCTAAAAGATAATCAGAGTATTCTTTTCTGGCATACCAGCGACTGTCCCAGTCGCGAATGACGCCGACTCTGAATCCCTTTGGGTTAACTTTCTGGCCCACGCTTTATGCCTCCTCTCTTTCGCTCACGACGATGGTGATGTGACTGCATCTCTTTAACATCCGGTCGGCGCGGCCCATGGCCCGGGGTTTGATCCGTTTCCAGGTTACGCCTTCGTCGATGCATATTTTTTTAACGAACAGATCGTCGCCGGTCATATCGTTGTTATGTTCCGCGTTGGCAACAGCGGAATTAAGAACTTTCAGAACGGGGGTACAACCCCGGTTGGGGGTAAGTTTTAAAATAGCACGGGCTTCTTCCACGCTCTTGCCGCGCACGAGGTCGGCAACGTATCTAACCTTGCGGGGAGAAATCCGAATGTGTTTCGCTACTGCTTTAACTTCCACGATTGTTTCCTCCTTCGGTTATTTTAAAGCGCTGGATTTTTCCGTCATATTGCCGTGACCTCTATAGGTACGGGTCATGACGAATTCTCCTAATTTATGCCCTACCATATCTTCGGTAATATAAATGGGAACATGTTTTCTGCCGTCATGGATGGCGATGGTATGTCCGATCATCTGGGGGAAGATGGTGGAACGACGAGACCAGGTTTTAATCACCTGCTTTTCATTGCTTTCGTTCATCTTCTCCACCTTAGCCATGAGACTGGCTTCGCAATACGGACCTTTTTTCAATGATCTGGTCATGATACTGCCTCCTTCCTCCAATTATCCTCTCGATTTTACGATCAGCTTACTGGAAGCTTTTTTCTTATTGCGGGTTTTGGCGCCGAGAGCGGGTTTACCCCAGGGAGTCACAGGAGCGCGACCCACCGGCGAACGGCCTTCCCCGCCGCCATGGGGGTGATCGCAGGGATTCATCACAACGCCGCGGGTGCCGGGACGGACGCCTTTCCAGCGATTGCGGCCGGCTTTCCCGATATTGATGTTTTCCTGATCTTCGTTGCCCACCTGACCGATGGTGGCCCGGCATTCGATGCGCACCATGCGCATTTCACCGGAGGGCAGACGCAAAGTAGCGTAATTGCCTTCCTTGGCCATCAGCTGGGCGCCGGCACCGGCGCTGCGCACCATTTTGGCGCCGCCGTTGGGGTACAGCTCAATGCCATGGAGATAGGTACCGACGGGAATGTTCAGCAAAGGCAAATTGTTGCCGACTTTGATGTCTGCGCCAGGACCGGAAACGACTTTATCGCCGACTTTTAAACCCTGAGGGGCCAAGATATATCTTTTTTCGCCGTCTGCGTAGAAGAGCAGGGCGATATTGGCCGTGCGATTGGGATCGTATTCAATGGCGTTCACCGTTGCCGGAATACCGTCTTTATTTCTTTTGAAATCAATAATGCGATACTGTCTTTTGTGACCGCCGCCTTTATGACGCGTGGTCATGCGACCTTTATTGTTTCTGCCACCGGTGTTTTTCAGGGGAGCGAGCAGTGTTTTTTCCGGCTCGGATTTCGTGATTTCCTCGAAGGTGGAAACCGTCATTCCCCGGCGTCCCGGTGAAGTAGGATTGTATTTTTTAATACCCATGTTTTTTCCTCCTTCTAATAATTATAGGCCTTCAAAAACCTTGATCTGATCACCGGCTTTCAAAGTAACGACCGCTTTTTTCTTATCGGGGCGTTTGCCTTCGTATTTGCCCTGTTTTTTGATTTTGCCCGGAATCGTTCTGGTGGTGACGTTCAGAACGGTCACGTCGAACATTTTTTCCACGGCGTTTTTGATTTCGATTTTATTCGCATCCTTCGTCACTTCAAAGGAGTATTTGTTCTCTCCCATGAGCAGCATGGATTTTTCAGAAACCAGCGGTTTGACTAAGATTTCATAAGGTTCTCTCATAACGCGAGCACCTCCTCTACTCTGGCCACGGCGTCTTTCGTCATGATCAGCTTTTTGTTGGCCAGAATATTATATACGTTGATGCCGGTGGCTTCCACAGGGTAGACGCCGGCGAGATTTCTGACACTCTTCATTACGTTTTCATCGAATTCGCCTAAAACCAGAAGGGCGTTTTCCAATTCAAGTTTATGGAAGAGTTCCGCCATGATTTTGGTTTTCGGCGCGTCCAGGACGAGTTCATCGAAAACGATCAACTCACCGTTGGCGAATTTATTACTCAATGCGCTGCGCAGCGCGGCGCGACGCATCTTCTTAGGCATAGAAAAGCCATAGGATCTCATATGGGGTCCGAAAGCGACGCCACCGCCGGTCCAGACGGGATTTCTCTTGGTGCCGACACGGGCGCGACCGGTACCTTTTTGACGCCACGGTTTTTTGGTGCTGCCCTGCACTTGACTGCGGGTTTTGCTTTCGTGGGTACCTCTTCTTTCCGAAGCCTGGTTGTTAATAACGGCCTGGTGCATCAGAGGGACGTTGATTTTGGCTTCAAAGACGGATTCATTCAATTCCATTTCTCCGGCTTCTTCGCCCTGCATATTATAAACCTTAATGTTAGCCATGATTATCCTCCTTTCCCTCGCGATGCTTATGCTTTCACCGCATTCTTTACGATGACCACGGATTTTTTCGCTCCGGGAACAGCGCCTTTGATCAAGAGCACGTTGTTTTCGGGAATCACCTTCACGACTTCCAGGTTCTGCACGGTGACTCTTTCGTTACCGTAGCGCGCCGGGCTTTTCTTGCCCTTGAAAATCCTGGCAGGGCCTTTGGCGCCGGCAGAAGCCGGACGGCGGTGATTCTTCGAACCATGACCCATGGGTCCTCTGCGGAAATTCCATAATTTAATGGTGCTGGAAAAACCGTGTCCCTTGGATGTCCCGGTGACGTCGACTTTATCGCCGGCGGCAAACTGGTCCAGATCAAAGGACTGCCCTAAGCTGTACGCTGCGCTGTCCTCTACTCTGAATTCCTTCAGAACTTTGGTAGGAGCGACATCCGCTTTGGCGAAATGCCCCTTTTCGGGCTTATTGATTTGGTTCTCTTTTTTTACGTCAAAACCCAGCTGGATGGCTTTGTAGCCGTCGCGGGCTTCTTCTTTGATTTGTACGATGACACTGGGGGCGGTTTCCACAACGGTAACCGGAATGATCTTGCCGTCTTCGGCAAAAATCTGCGTCATACCGACTTTTTTCCCCATAATGACCTTCTGTGTCATGTTAACACCTCTCTTTCCATTCGTAGGTGCCGGCTGCCCGGCATTGCTCGCCTGTATTTGATGGGGCTTTTCAATCAGCCCTTAAGACAAACAAGTAAATCGTAATCAGTAAATGAATTTAGAGTTTAATTTCAATATCTACCCCAGTGGGCAAATCCAAACGCATAAGCGAATCCACGGTTTTCGGAGAAGCATTCAGGATATCGATCAGTCTTTTGTGGGTTCTCATTTCGAACTGTTCGCGGCTGTCTTTGTTGATGTGGGGCGAACGCAAGATCGTATAGATGCTCTTTTCCGTCGGCAGAGGAATGGGGCCGGAAATGGTAGCGCCTGTTTTTTTGGCGGTTTCGGCAATTCTTTCTGCGGACTGATCGAGGAGCTTATGGTCAAAAGCTCTTAATTTGATTCTGATTTTTTGTTGTGCCATTTGGTTAATCCTCCTTTTTCGTCCGATGGACGGACTGGCTCGGTGAAAGTTACCGCTGCGGCTTGGGGTAGCCGCCGCAACGCAATCTCTCACGTCATTGCTGCTTTCTTGTTGATCCGCCGGAAAGGCGGGGAAAAGCAGACGCTCTGATGAGCGTCTGCTCATTAAACTATTTATTCGATGACGTCGGAAACGACACCGGAACCAACGGTTCTGCCGCCTTCAC
>CALFRX010000090.1 GCA_937919295.1 uncultured Peptococcaceae bacterium
ACCGTTGATCCCGGACAGATCGTCACAGTGGGCGATCAATGCGTTTACCAGGGTATTATCCTCACTGCCCGGCGCGGGATGCACCACCATGCCCCGGGGCTTATTTACGACAACGACGTCGTGATCCTCATAGACAATGTTTAGGGGAATCGCTGCCGGTGTTAGGGTTAAAGGCTGTTCCCCGGGAATTTCCCCGGTAATGACGTCGCCTTTTGTCAAAGCGTAACCGGCTTTGACGCTTTTACCGTTCACCGTGACCCGTTTTTCTTTGATCAGAGCAGAGATCCGGCTGCGGGAAAGCGTGGTAAGTTGCGCGGCAAGAAAAACGTCGAGGCGCGTATGCTCTTTTTCACCTTCTTCTTGGTAAGTATAAAAGATCTGATTCATTCCGCTCATTTTTCCGTTTCCTTTTCCGCGAGGCCGAAGCCTTCTTTACTAAAGAGGATCAACAGCGCTAAGAGTACCGTACCGCAGCAGACCGCGATATCGGCCACGTTAAAGATGGCGGGGAAAAAGGAAAGATCAATAAAATCCACAACATAACCGCGAACGATGCGGTCGATGCTGTTGCCGATGGCGCCGGCAATAATCAGCGCCGCCGAAAGATGGTACCGTTTCATCCAAGGCTTCTTCCAAATACTGAGCATAAAGACGCACAGCATCAGGGTAAAAATGACAAAGAGAAACCGGTTGCCGTCCAAAATACCGAAGGCCGCGCCGGTATTTTGGATATACGTCAATTTAAGAAAACCCCAGATCTTTACAGAGCCGTAAAGATCGAGCTGCATTTGCACAATCCATTTGGCGCACTGGTCGAGACCAATCACGCCGATGATAAGCAGTAAGTAAGCCATAAAAGGAAACCTCATTCTCAAGTAGCAGTAACCGTATCAAAATCAAAGGGAATCAAGGGGAAACGCTGCGGTAGCCCTCGACCATGTCGAGAATGTCCGCAAAAAAGTTACTGATAATCGGCAAGTTCAAAACCACAATTTTTTGTAGGATAAGGAAGAGCGCCGCGCCTAAAATGGTAAAACCGATGGCCATACCGATGCCACGGCCAATGCCGCCCCAAACATTCAAAATAAACCAACGCGACGGTTTTTCCATCATACCGATGTACGTATTCAAACGGGAGCGCTCAATAAAAATGGCGATACGTTCCAAAACCCAAAGATCCTTTTTGGTCAGGGGAATATCAGGAGGCGCTTCTGTCTCCGCATCATGGAGAATCTTACAAACGGAATCATCGGGATGATGTCTCTTCATTTTATATTTCGCCACAATCGGTCCTCCCTTTGTGCTGCCGCCGCCGGCGTACTCTATGCCACATGAGTCACTATTTCAACCGCGGCAAAACCGGGCGGAGAAGGTTTTTGGTTCTTTGTTCTTTTGACAGACGCCCCTTTTGGTCAGGGCTGTCCCGGGATCATTTCACCACGCTGATCTATGGAAGACCAAATCACGAAAATTCCCCCATAAAAGAGAGTATTCTACAAAAACAGAAAAAATCCCCCTTCGCAGGAGGATTTTCACAGCATATTTTTGTTCACTGCATCTTTTTCAAAGCCATAAAGTGTTCAAATTCGCCTTTGGGAATGATGTACTGCCTGCCGACTTTCACCGCGTGCAGTTTTCCTGTTTTGATCAGATCCATCACAAAAGCGTAGCTTAAAGGAATCCTGCTCATGATTTCCTGAATGGTATAGCCTTCCATTCCCCACTTTTCCACGGCATCGGTTACGTAGTCATCCATTTCCTCTCTGGCAATAAAATATTTTCTTCCTACGCGATACGCGGGGAGAATCCCTTTATCGATATCTCTTTTCACAATACCGTAACTGGTCCCGCATCGTTCTGCCACATCCTTCAGGGTAAAAAACTCTTTTTCCGCGTGATTCATTCTTTGGCGAAACCTCCTTTGAAATATCCTGCTACTTTCATTATACGCACATGACTTTCGATTTATACACGATTTTGGTTTCGCCGCACAGATAAAACGATAAAATCAACAGCTTATTCTGTCTTGTATTTTTCGATGATCCGCTTTTCCACTGACGGCGGCACCAAATCCCTGATACAGCCGCCGAGGACAGCTACGTCTTTAATAATGCTGGAACTGATAAAGGAGTGTTGTTGTCCTGTCATCAAAAAGACCGTTTCAACGTTGGGATTGAGCTTTTTATTCATCAGCGCCAGTTGCATTTCGTACTCAAAATCGGAAACCGCCCGCAAGCCGCGAATCACGGCGCAGGCATTTTTTGCTTTGCAGTATTCCATCAGCAAGCCGGAGAAAACTTCTACTTCCACATTATTCAGATCTGCCGTGACCTCTTTCAGGATATCCGTTCGCTCTTCCGTGCTAAAGAGACAGGTTTTATAATTCTCGTTGGCGATACCGATTATCATTTTGTCAAACAGCGCCGCGGCACGGAGGATAATATCCATATGACCGTTGGTCACAGGGTCAAAGGTACCAGGATAAACACAAACGCGCATGGAATTAATTCCTTTCACTCCACTACTTTTACAAAAATACGTTCTTTCCCGAAAATCGCTTTTAGTTGTTCTAAAAGCGCGTTGTTCACAGATACGGTAAGACCGAAGGGTTTCGCCTTGTTCTTTTCCTTATAAAAGGCATAGGCCACGTCTTCTCCGCGATAGCAGGCAAATATTTTTCTGGCGGCCAACTCTTCTTCCCTGCCTTTTTGACCGGGACTGATGTTAATATAGAGGCGCTTCTTTGTTTTCACTACGGGTTCCTCGATGCTGATATCGGGAAGCGGCAGCTGCTCTTTGGGAATTTCCGCATATGGAAGGGGGGCTTCCTCTTGGGCGGGAGCCGCTTCCGGGTCAAAAGCAATACCGTCGTAGTAGTCGATATCCTCATTTTTACGGGTACGGTTCAGGCCGTGCACCGAAGGGATATCCAAAGAACGAATATTTTTCAAAAGCGACGCTGCTTCTCCGTTGAAACTGATTTCTTCCTCCTGCCTGCGGACAATTCCGGTGATGACTAAAATCGCGTCTTCCGTTAAAAGATCACGGCAACCCTCAAAGTAACGGGCAAAGATAAAACAGTGAATCTTGCCGTTAAGGTCCTCGATATCAAACTGGGCGAAGCGCTGTCCCTGTTTATTGCTTTTGATTTTCACATGGGAGATCATACCGGCAATGGAGGTTTTGGCGCGGTCTTTGCATTCTGGCAATGCGTTGATGGGACATATTTTATAATCACGCCAATAGGAGGTATAGCCTTCGAGAATATGACCGGTCAGAAAAAGGCCAATCATATCTTTTTCCTGTTTCAGCAGGGTTTCCCTGGGGTAAGGTTTGATTGTCGCGACTTCCGGAAAAAGTTCCTTTTCCGATTGCTGTTCTTCGCAAAAACCTTCGAAAAGGTTCATCAAACCGCATTCTTTTTCACGGCGGACCGCTTCCGACATCTGAATACATTTGGGATAGATCGCCATCATTTGGGCGCGGTGCATCTCCATGGAATCAAAAGCCCCGGCCTGAATCAAGCTTTCCAGCATACGGCTGTTGATAGAAACGCGCTCACAGAAATCAGGCAAAGACCGGTAAGGGCCGTTTTGATCCCGTTCCTCTACAATCTGTTTTGCCGGGGCCAAACCGACGTTTTTCACGGCGGCGAGACCGAAACGAATATTCCCTTTGACCACGGTAAAATCGAGGCGGCTTTCGTTGATATCCGGGGGCAGCACCTCAATACCGAGGCGCCGGCACTCCTCAATATAAGCTACGAGCTTGTCGGTTTTATCCATCAAACTGGTGAGCAGCGCCGCGGAATACTCCGGTGTATAGTTGGCTTTCAGGTACGCCGTTTCATAGGCCACAAAAGCGTAAGCCACCGAGTGGCTTTTATTGAAACCGTACTCGGCGAATTTTTCCATCAGGTCGAAGATTTCCGTGGCGATTTTCCGGGAAACGCCATTCTTGGTGGAGCCTTCGATAAACTGTTCTTTGTAACCGGCAATGATCTCTTTTTTCTTTTTGCCCATGGCTTTTCGGAGATAATCCGCCTCGGACAATTTAAACCCCGCCATGTTGGTGGCGATGCGCATCACCTGCTCCTGATAGAGGATGACGCCGTAGGTATCTTTTAA
>CALFRX010000091.1 GCA_937919295.1 uncultured Peptococcaceae bacterium
CCGCTTCGTCGCAACCGGCGACAAGTTCATATCCCTGATCATAATATTCCCGCTCAAAGCAATACATTGCTTCGATCCGCGCTTTTTCCGCTGCATCGATCATTCCGGCATCTCCAGCATGAATTTTCCGAGTTTTCCGTCCCTGTATTCCTTCAACAGCATGATATACGTTTCTTCCTCCCGGATCCCGCCCTTCCGCACCATGCCCCGGCTGCGGGCGACCTCGTTTAGGAGTTCCTCGGCATATTCCGGCAGCGCTTCAATATGATAGCGTTCCGCGAAAACTTGGGAGCGGTGTTCCATCAGCCAGTTCAATAAGTACCAGCCGCATTCCACTTCGGGGCAAGCATCCTTGCTGATGGAACCGACAACGGCCAAGCGCATGGCGGCTTCCTGGTCATTTAGCTTCGGCCAAAGGATACCGGGAGAATCCAACAGTTCTAAGTTTTCCGCGCTGCGCACCCACTGCACCGACCGGGTCAGACCCGGTTTGTTGCCGGTTTTCACCTTATTGGAGCCGGCCATCACGTTTAAAAGGGCGCTTTTCCCCGTGTTGGGGATCCCCACCATCATGATGCGCAGGGGCCGGGGACGGCGGCCGCGATCAGCAAGATAGGCGTGGAGTTTGCCAATTTCCCGGTCAAGAAGCTGATTTAATTCCTTAAAACCGATTTTATGCCGGGCGGCGACAAAAACAGCGGCCTGCTCTTTGCATTTATAATAACGAAGCCACTTTTCCTGTTCATATTTTTCCGTCAAATCGGCTTTGTTCAACACAAGAATCGTCGGTTTTTTACCAATATACTGTTTTAACTGCGGATTTCTGGAGCTTGCCGGTACCCGGGCGTCGGCGATTTCCAAAATCAGATCGCAAAGGGACGCCTGTTCTTTGACTTGTTTGCCGGCTTTGGCCATATGACCGGGAAACCAGTTGATCACCGTCATATTTTATCTCCTTCTCTGGCGCGTATAACAAAAAAAGAGACCCGAAAGTCTCTTTTTCAAGCTACTATTTGCGTAATTCCTTGATGCGGGCCGCTTTCCCGGTACGTTCACGAAGATAGTACAATTTGGCCCGGCGGACTTTCCCGTGACGGGAAATTTCGATTTTTTCCAGTTTGGGAGAATGAACGGGGAAGGTTCTTTCCACGCCGACATTATAGGAAACCCGACGTACGGTAAAGGTTTCCGTGGCTCCTTTACCTTTTCTGGCGATGACGACGCCTTCATAAACCTGAACACGTTCTTTTTCGCCTTCTTTGATCTTTACATGAACCTTCACGGTATCCCCCACACGGAAGGCAGGGATATTTTCTCTTAAGTAAGGCTGTTCTACGAAATCAACTAAATTCATTTGGTTTCTCCTCTCATTACCCGATGTTCATACGCGTTATCTTGCCGCCAGAGGACCACCGCAATACACAATGCTTTAACAGTTTACCACATTAAACCGCAAAAGGCAAGTACTATTTCTTAATTTTTCCCAAGCTCCACCGCTTCTTCCAGCAGGCGGTCAAGGATGATGGAAACAGCGCTTCTCACCGAAAGGTGATTATAATCTCCCCTGCCCTCGATGGGTTTTAAAACATAGTCCATC
>CALFRX010000092.1 GCA_937919295.1 uncultured Peptococcaceae bacterium
AAACGGCAACGGAAACACTGCCGCCGACCCCGGCAGAGATTCCCACCGAAACAGAGCGGAAACCGCCGGTCGCGCCGAAATCCTGGCAGGATATCGTCCCGGCAAAAGCAGCAACCCCGGCGGCCCCGGCAACACCGGCAATGAGGCCCCAAAGCCAGCCCCGGCCCCAAACCGAGCCAGAAATTGCAGTCCCAGCCTCCGGCAGCGCGCCGCCGCAAACGTGGCAGAAGCCGCCGGTGGTGGCGAAGCCCTGGGAAAGAGATCTCCAGCAGACCTGGCAGAAGCCGGCCACGGTGCCCAAGTCTTGGCAACAGCAACCCTCCGCCATGGCCCCAAGTTCCGCGCCGGAACCGGCTCCCGGCGTTTATACCCAGCTCCCCAACTTGCCTCTGGGCAGCCCCAGAGCAAACCCCAACAGCTATATTCCCCGGCAGCCGGGACCGGAGATCCCCAGCAACGCCGGGGTCTCCGGTTACCAGCCTACCACCGCCCCCCTTCGGGAACTGCGGGAAGTAATGCCGGCGCCCCCTGCCGAGATCCCCTACGGCGCCGGTGTTTCCGGCGTGCGCTACCATGCCGAAGAGCCGCCGCTCTCACCGAGCTACGACCCGACGTATTACGACGTACCTCAGAAAACCCCTAAGATCAACCTGCCTAAAGGTGTCGGCGTTTCCGGCTGGCAGAACGGCGAAACCCCCATCGATCCCGCCGAAGCCCTGCGCAGGCAGGCCGCGGAGGAAAACCGCGAAAAGACCTTTACCGCCGCGGATCTGCTAACCTTTACCGGTGCCGCATCCCCCGCCGATGGCGGCGCGGACAAGATCTACCGTCCCGGTGAAGGAGAGGAGCTCATCGCCACATTAGGCCCGGACGGCAAAGTAATCTTAGCGGTGCGCAATAAAAACAAGAGCTGAAGAAGATAAAAAAACTGCCTCAGAGAAGTCCTCTCTGAAGCAGTTTTTTTGTATATGTAATGTTTGGCACATTAACCTTTTTTATTTTTTGCTTTTTCCGGTTTTAGACACCCGCCCCCATGGGAGCTTGATTTTTATCAGCGTTATTCCGCCAGTGTCACCTTGCGGGTAGCGATACGTTTCGTTAAGGCCTCGCTGTGGGAAACGAAAATCAAACCGATTTTTCGGCGCTGCACTTCCTCTAAAAGAAAGTTCCAAATCTGACTTTGGGCGATGGGATCCAGCATGGTGCTAATTTCATCGGCGATGATAAACTTGGTTTCCCCGCCCAAAGCCCGGGCGATGCAGAAACGCTGGATCTCTCCGCCGGAAAGTTCGCCGGGAAAACGGTTAAGCCAGTCGCTTTCGATCCCCAGACCCTCTAAAACAGCGGGATCCAGACCGCGTCCTTCCGCCAATGTATCTTTCATGCGCAGATAGGGATCGACGGACTTTTCCGGGTGCTGCCAGATCATCTGCACCGGACAATAGCCCTTTTGCGGCAACGGTTTTTGATTCAGGGTGATCTGTCCCGACCAGGGAGCAAGGTACCCGGCCAAAAGCTGGCAGAGGGTGGTTTTGCCGACGCCGCTAAGGGCGACCAAAGCGACGCGCTCCTCCTGCCCCGCGCTGAGACAGAAACCGTCCAGTATGGGCCGACGTTTTTCATAGCCGAACACGATATCTTTTGCTTCTAACATCATCTCATACCTCAACCGAACCGGTGGCTTTGATACAGCGCACCGTACCGCAGCGAATCGTTTTTAAGGGAATTTCTCCTTCACATGACGGACTAAAAAGGGAACACCGGGGGCCGAAGGGACAGCCTTTGGGCATCGCCTTGACATAGGGCTGATTGCCGGGAAGCGCGGCAAAGCCGTTTTCAGGCAAAGCCCGCCAGAGCGCCTTGGTGTAGGGATGGCGCAATGTTGTTTCAGCCTCAAAATCAATGACCGGGGCTTCCTCCACTGTGGTACCGGCATAGAATACGGCAATGCGGTCGGCAACGCTCAAGGCCAGTTCGATATCGTGGGTAATCAACAGCACACCGTTGCCTTGATCGGCGAAAGCGCGAAAATCCGCCAGGGCTTTTTTAGCCAGCTCCAGATCGAGGCCGGGGGTGGGTTCATCGGCGATGATCAGCCGGGGATCATCCATCAGCGCCGCGGCCAGCAGCACTCTTCTGGCCATACCGCCGGATAATTCAAAAGGGTACAAATTTTCCGTGGCGGGATCCAACTGGAAATGAGCAAAAAGCTCCCGCTGTTTTTTCCGCGCACCAGCATCTCTTTTATTTTTTCGCACCGCTTTGCCGGCTTTCAAAAGGGGATCAAGATAGGCAATGCTCTGTGGTACCAGGGTGATCCCTTTCCCCCTTAGGGCGGCGATCGATGCTGCCGTCAACGGTTTCCCCTCAAAGCGAAGGGTACCGCTGACGTCAGCGTTGGCGGGCAACAGCCCCAAAACAGCATGGGCCAGCAAGCTCTTTCCGGAACCGGAAGCGCCGACCACGGCGACGATTTCTCCCTCGTGCACCGAAACGCTGAGATTGGTAATGACCTGCAGCGATCTTTGGCGCATTCCTTTGTCGTATTGGAGAAAGGAAACCGATAAATTTTCAATTTCTAAAATGTGTTTTTTCGTAAGACAAGTCATATCATTCCTCACTCCTGGGCGCTATGGGGATCGATGAGCCTGCGCAGGGAACCTCCGGCCAGATCAAAGAGGGCGACTACGCCGATGAGGGCAGCGCCAGGGAAGAAGGCCAGCCACCACATGCCCACCGAAAGATATTTCATACTTTCCGCCAGAATCACACCGATGGCCGGCTGTTCCGGCGGCAGGCCGAAGCCGAGGAAAGTAATACCGGCTTCGTGGAGAATGGCATGGGGGAACAAGAGAATCAAACCCACTAAAAACTGGGGAAAGACCGCCGGCAGCATGTGCTTCACGGCAATGCGCCAGGAGCTTTGGCCTAATTTCCGGGCTGTCTTTACATATTGGGTTTCTTTCAACTGTAGAATTTCCCCGCGAATGACCCGGGAGAGGGATGGCCAGTGGGTCAAAGCGACGCCGACGGTGACTCCCCAAAAGCCTTTGCCCAGGGCGTAAGAAATCAGGATCAACAGCACAATATGGGGAATGCCCAGCATCAGGTCGATCAGCCAGGTAATGGCAGCGTCAACTTTTTCCCCCAGCAGCGCCGCGGCGGAACCGAGGAGTATTGCCAGCACAGCGCTGCAGGAGGCGGCGCCAAGACCGATCAGAATACTGGTGGAAAGGCCCTTCACAACCCGAGCCAGCATATCCCGGCCCAATTGGTCGGTACCGAAGAGATGCTGGAGAGAGGGGGTGATGTACTTTTGACTGAGATCGGCGGTCACCGCGGTTTCGGCGGCGAGAATACCGCCAACGGTGATTCCGAGTAAGAGCAGACAGGCAAAAAGGAAAACCACGATGGTTTTTTTTCTTTGATTCAGTTTTTTCCGCCGCGCTTTTGCCAGCACGGGGACGGATACGGTAAGATCAGCCAAGGCCATGCCCCCTTCGGATCCGGGGATCGACGACCCCGTATAAAATATTGGCAATGAGATTGCCGCAAAAGACGAAGCAAGCGGAGATGATGGCAATTGCCACCAACAGGGCGGCGTCGCCGCCGATCCCCGCGGAAACGGCGGCCTGCCCCAGACCGGGATAAGAAAACACCTGCTCTACCAAGACAGAACCGCCGAAAATCTCGCTGATGGAGGCGAACTGGAGAGTCATCGCCGGCAGTAGCAGATTCCTGAGGCAGTGATGTCTTAGCGCCTCTCCTCTGCTTTCCCCCCGAGCCAGGGCAAAGAGATAAAAATCACTCTCCATGATATCAATCACCTTTTCCCTGGTATGCAAAGCGATGTTGGCCACACCGATGATGGAGAGGGTCAGCGCCGGTAAAATCAGGTGGTAAAGACGCTGGCCAAGGGTGGCTTCGGCGGCACTGACGCCGATGGGGGTACTAAAACCAAAGGGAAACCAGGAAAGCCAGACGGCAAAAATCATCAGCATCAGCAACCCCAACCAAAAGGTGGGGGTTGACGCCAAGGTCAGAGCATAGCCCTTGATGATTTTATCCACCAGTTTTCCCCGGTACACCCCGGCGGCAATACCCAAAAGCAAACCGAAAACGCCGGAAAACAGCCAGGCCACGATCATCAGCAGCAGGGAGTTGGTAAACCGCTCCGCGATGACGCTGAGCACCGGCTGATTGAAGCGAAGGGACGTTCCCCAATCACCATGGATAATATCTTTGGCCCAGTTGGTATATTTTTCAACCACCGGTGTATTAACGCCCCAATACTCTTCCAGCTGGGCTCTTTTTTCCAGGCTCATATTGGCGTAGGCGGCCTGTCCCGTATTCATCTGGACAGGATCAATGGGGGAAACCGCGACCAGGAAAAAAGCCACCATGCTGATGACTACGATTAAAATGATCAATTTTGCGGCCTGTTTCCCTACAAAGTTAAGCAAACGGTTGCGCTTCATAAAATTACACCTTATTGCCAGGCCCATTCATTAACGTTATTCAGCAGCGACCAACCGTGGCCGTGGGGATGTAGCTTCTGGGAGGCCACGTTGAGACCGTCCTTGGCAAAGTAAAGGTGATTGATATTGGCCAGCCAGACCCAAGTGGCGTCACCGCTGACGGAAGTGTACTGAGCGGCATCTTTAAAGTTCTGATAAGCGGTGTTAAGATCAAGAGAGGACATGGCCTCATCGAGGATTTTATCGAGCTCATCATTGCGGTAACTGGCATAATCACTCGGTGAAGCGCTGTGATTCAAGGTATAGGGTTCCGCCGGAGAATTGCTGCCCCAACCCCAGAGGATGGGATCGGAATACTCGTGGATATAGATATTATCCCAGCTTTCGCCGTGAATCGTTACTTCGATACCGATTTCCTTCATCTCGTTGACAAATTCCGTGGCCATTCCCTGGCGGACAGAATCATCGGCGGGATAGTAAAGATCCAATGCTGCCTTTAAATTATCTTTTTCCACGATACCATCACCGTCACTGTCTGCCCAGCCGCCGTCGGCTAAAATCTGTTTCGCTTTGCTTCGATCACAATCAAAGGCGAGGTCAGCAGCCCAAGGCATACCGTCGCAGACGCTGTAGGCCGGTTTACCGTAGCCGTTCAACACCTTTTTAACCAGGGCGTCCCGATCCACGGCGTAGTTCATGGCCTGGCGGATGGCGAGATCACAGGTAACGTCATTACCGAGAGCATATTCGTTTTCACCGTCGCTGCGGGTACCCCCCGCCGCCACGGTGGGCAGAGAAATGCCC
>CALFRX010000093.1 GCA_937919295.1 uncultured Peptococcaceae bacterium
CTGTTTGCGTACATCCGGGTACGCGGCGCAGCCGCAGGCCAATGCGTTCACCGTGTCTAAGCCTTTCTCGGCGGCCTATCATCCTGTAGCCCAAAATCCGCTAACGCGGCTTTTGTCTACAGTCTGAGCCGGTTTCTGTAATCAGAAACCGGCTTTTTTTATCGTATCTTCGTGAATGGAGTCATTTATAGCTTTAACAACGAAAACAGCGCTGGAGAGAACGCTGTTTTAGATCGCTGACAAAGTTTGATACGCGGCGAATACTCTGCCCAAGACAGCTGTTTTGCAATAGCCCCTGTTAAAGGAAAGTTAGGATCAAGTTAAAGGAAATCGGAATAAATGGCGAAATATTCGTAAAAACTCGAAATTTTTTTGAAATTAATGGTGATTTTTATTTGCATATATGGTATAATGATTTCAAATCAAAGAGGATATTGTGATGAATCCGCGATGAAAAAACGGAGGAAGAAGGCGGGAACAGCGTCGTTTCTCAGGCTTTAGGAGTCATTATCCCGCTGTGGACAGGTGATTTTGGCTTTTGTCCAACGTAGGGGAATGGAAGCCGTAAATCTTTTGGCTCTTTGACAATAAAATAGAGTTAAAACAATGGTTTTTTTATGGAATATGCGATGATGAAACGGGGTTTTTGTTGTCGTTAGCATGTCAATAACGTTCATTTAAATATAAAGGTATTAGGGAAAGGAGAGAGAGAGAGAGTAGACAACTGAATATTTTAAACGCGTTTATTTTGAAGATTTTTTATCAGGAGGGATTATTTCATGAAAAAACACTTACTTTTAGTCATTCTGATTATGGCTTTGGTATTGTCCTTCTCTTGTAGTGCTCTTGCTGCCCAAAGCGGCGCTGGTACTTCTGTGAGCGGTGCAGCCGACGCCAATCAGTATGATGTAGCATCAGGCATTTCCAGCGGCTATGCTACCGACGATCTTTGGATCGGCACCCTTTCCGCATGGAAAGCCGCCGGCGGCGCTGTGCAGGGCACCAAAACTTTTTTTGATAACGGCGAAGCCATTCATGGCGACGACATTATCATGACCAATGGTGTCTGCGGTATCGCTCTTGCCGTTGGTACCCGCAATCCTTGGGGTTATCCCGCAGGTTCCGTTCTTGACGTAGGGACGGTGGATTATACCAGCGGCGCATTGACCACTGCTACCGGGAACCGCGACATGACCTGGTCCATCGAGCCTTTGGTGAAGGGCTGGGATTCCTGGGCTCCCGATAACTGCGGCGTGGTGAAGTTCTCCATTATCAACTATGACTTTGCCGCCAAAAAGGAAGATGACAACGGCGGTTTGAAGGCGGTCAAAGTTTCCCGCATCTATGATGTCGGCGGTACTAAATTCAATGTCAATACATACTACGGCATTGGCGCAGATCAGTCCTTTGCCTATATGTATACCTCTTTTGAAAATACCACCGGAGCTCCGGTGAGCGTTAACAACCGTTTTGCCGTTACCAATAAGGGTGACGATGGCGGCGCGATGTTTGGTATTGGCCATTCCATCGGTTCCTATGCGATGACCGGCGGTATTGAATATTTCTGCGGTCTCTATTACGGCGGCGATCAGTTCAGTAAAATCGGCGGTTCCGTCGGTTATAAAGAACTGAGAACGGCGAGCAATTATGCGGCCGGTGAAACCAAAGTCGTTGACACCTATATCGTCATGAGCGATACGGCGGACTTTGAAGCACTGAATGATCTTATTTATGACGTGCAAAATGTCTCTGATTTTACGACGGTCAGCGGTACTACCGTGGCCAACGGTACGGTTGTTGTGAAGAAAGACACCGCCACCATCGGTTGGTATAAAGCCAATGCCGAAGGCAACTTCTCCTTCCAGGTACCCCAGGACGCAAGTACCTATACGATGTATTTGGAAGCCAAAGGCTATGCCGATGGCGCAGCAGTTGAAATCGATAACAGCGCGGCCACCGATGAAGTCGGCGCCCTTGCGGCCGGTGCAGCCAAAGTCGATATGAAGATGACGGTCAAAGATACGGAAGGCAAGCCGATCTTTGCCAAGATTGAAGTCTTTGAAAGCAAAAACGGAGTAGATTACGTCAGCGCTTATCCCACGATTCGTTTTAACGGCGATAGCATTTATTACACCGAAGCCGACAGTAAAGGCGAAAGCACCGGCGTGATTGATTTTGAAGTGGAAACCGGTTACTACAAAGTGGTGGTTTATGGGGAAGGGTATTGGTTCTATTCCGAACCGATGGCCATAACGGGCAACACCGCTGATTCTACCACCCTTTATCCCGAAATTAAAATGGAATTCAGCGCTCCCGAAGGCTGGCTTTGCGGTGACCTCCATCATCACGGCAATAAAAACGACGCCTTCTCCAAACCCGGAGATGTTGTGAAATCCATGGCCGCTTCCGGTCTCGACGTCGGCATCATGACCGACCACGACTTCACCACAAATAACAAAGAAATGGAAAGTCTCTCCAAGGCTTACGGCCTGACCGGCTTCATTCCTTCCGAAGAGATTTCCTGCTCTTGGGCGCACTTTAACGTTCTGCCCCTGACGGATAAAGGTTATACCCATTTCCTTGATGTCAATCAGGAAAACCATGTGATGAACCAGTTTGCGCAGTTGCCGGTCTTTGTCAAACAGACCCATGACGCCGGCGCCGCCATCACCGCCAACCATCCTTGGTATTCTTACGGTCTGTTCTACGCTGATTCTGTAGACGCCATTCCCGGCGGCTATACCGATGATTACGATAATATCGAAATCAACGCCTGCTGCGCAGATGACGAAAACGTCGAAGTGCTACTTTCAACCGTGGATCTTTGGACCTCCTATCAGGACGGCACTGCCCTTTATCAGGATGTGAACGGCAACGATGTCGTTACGAAAAAAGCCCACTATCTCGTCGGTGGTTCCGATACCCACGATGTGAAATATCCCGGCTTCTCCAATAAATCGAATTATACCAATACTAGAGGGGAAATATCTGCTGCTGGTGCCAATGATAATTGGTATGCTTCCGGGAAAATCCGCACTTATGCCTATGTCGGTACCGACGTGACCGAAAACACCAAAGGCGACTATATCAAAGATAACGGCCTTGCTTACTCCGAAGCGGTTGTGAAGGGGAATTCCTATATCACTTACGGTCCTGTTCTTGATATGAACAAGATTCCCGGTGAAACCTATAAGGTTTATCAATATTCCCAGTTTAACGCTTGCGTTGAAGTATCAAGTCTTGCGGAAGTTCAAGATTTTTACGTGTTAACCAAAGACGGTACGGAAGATCTTACCGCCATGGGCGCATCCATGAATTCTTCAGAATATCTGCAATATGATTACAATGCTACGGATAAACTCAACGTCAATTATGATGCAGACAGAGATGTATACAAAGTTTACATCAACATTGATGTTTCCGATGAAGATACTTGGGCCGCGTTGCTGGTTCTCGATGAAAACGGCAACTATGCCATCACCAATCCCTGGTGGATTGATGTAAACCGTTTCAGTGACGTTCCTACTGTATCCTGGTATGGCGATGCGCTTGCCTTCGGCTATAATGTCGGTATCATCAACGGTTACGGCGATGGCACTTTCCGTCCGCTGAATCAGATCACCCGCGCTGAATTTGCCAAAATGTGCTATGGTTTGCTCAATGCGGCAGACGAAATGCATTTCTTCCCGGATTCTAATTCTTCTCCTGTGGCAAGCCTGACCTTTAGTGATGTGAAGAGCGGCGCTTGGTATTATGAAGCGGTGATGTTTATGGCGGATAGAGGTTATGTGAACGGTTATCCGGACAAAACCTTTAAGCCCAACAGTTACATCAGCCGCGCTGAAATCGCGCAGATCATGTATAACATCGCCACGGATGTCTATGGAGAGGTTCTTCCCGCGTGGCGTCAGATGTACTTTGCTGACGTTGCCAAAGGCGCCTGGTACTATAAAGCTGTTATGACCCTGGCCGACGCCGAGTTGGTCAACGGTTATCCCGCGCCTTCCACGGTTACGGGAGTCTACTTCCTGCCCCAGAACACAGCGACCAGAGCGGAATCCATACAGTTTGTTTACAATCTGGTCTGGGGTCATCTCGCGCCTTAATGTAATACTGTAACGGTATCTGTAGACTCAATGTCAATTGTTGATATCACTGTTGGAGAGGGGGAACCCAATGGGTTCCCCCTTTTCGTACGCAAAAAGAGCCGGCTGCTGATTTTCAAAATCGGCAGCCGGATCTTTTATTTTGTTCTTTTTATTCGCTTAAATCGATGGCTAAATATTCCTTTTGATCCAGGTCTTTGATGGTAAAAACGCCGTCTTCCAGGATCATGTAGGAATGTGGTGTATTGTTTTTGGGAATCGAGAGGGAACCGGGGTTCAGGTAATGATATTTGCCGGTATTTTCGATTGCGGGAATATGGGTATGGCCATGGAGCAGAATGTCCCCTGTTTTCAGCGGCGGCGGGTTTTTTGTGTTCCAGGTGTGGCCGTGGGTGGCGAAAATCATCCGGTTTCCCGTAAAAAAGATCATATATTCCGCCATCACGGGGAATTCCAAAACCATTTGATCCACCTCGGCCTCACAGTTGCCGCGGACGCAGAGGATATCCTCTTTCATTTCGTTAAGCAGCGCGATGACGCCTTTGGGAGCGTATTCCGTTGGCAAATCGTTGCGGGGACCGTGATACAGTAGATCGCCCAAAAAGATCAACCGTTTTGCCTGTTCTTTTTCATATAGGTCTCTCATTATTCTCGCGTATTTTAGAGATCCGTGGAGATCCGAAGCAATCATTATTTTCATATTCGGCCTCGCTTGTGTTTTTTCATTTGATCGCCAAAAGTAAGGGCTTTTGGCATCTTTTGCCGTTATCCGGCAAGGACTTTACGCCAAGGAGAGCGGCCCCTTTTGGCAAAACATGCCTATGATTCAGATGATATTGTTCGCCCGCAAGTACGTATAGAGGTAATCCGCAATGTTGTTGCCTTCCCAATCAATACGCCGGATCATCAGTGACATGCGGCCGGTGGAAATCAGTCCTTCCATCAGCGATAGGGTGCTCTCCAAATCCGGATAATTCTTCAGTGCCTGATTGGAAACGAGATAACAGGTGTCCTGGGGCAGGAAAAAATACTGATCGTCTTTTATCTGTACCATGTCGAAAAGACTATAATAGGGGCTGACAGAATCGGTGATGAAAATATCAATGTTATTGTTGGCCAAGGCCATAAATCCGTCTTCCTCGTTGTAAACCGTGGCTTTGCTAAAAGCCAAACCATAAGCCGCGCAAAGCGCTTCGTAACAATCGACACGGCGATAGAAATCTTCCTCCATGCCAATGGTCAGTTGATCGGAAAGTTTGGCGATGGCGCTGATATTGGAGGGAAACTTTAGTTCCCCATTGCGGTCGGACATCATATACAGTGCTGTGGTGCTGTTATAACCGATTTCTTCGGAGACGCTGATCTCATATTGCTTCTTGACGGTATTTTGCACTTCCATCAATAAGGTGGCGGTATTGACCTTAGCGGTATCGATGGACAGGGCATTGACCGCAAGGGAGCCGGAGTAATCGAAAAAAAGCTGAATTTCCTGATGGTCAAGTTTTTCCAGCAGCGTTGCGGAAGTGGAGTCGTCATAATAGACGATTTCCGCGTCGACCCCCATCTTTTCCGCGATCAGCAGCTTGGCCAGGTTGGCCAGGATATTCTGTTCCGGCGTGTTTTTCGTGGCAATGTGGATGCCGCCGGTGGCGGTGAACGCGGTATTCTCCTCGGTGCTTTCACCATCGCAAGCCGTGACCATAAACACGACGGTTACGGTTAGAAAAAGCAAGAATACCCACCGTAAAATAGGCGATTTTATCATAACGAACTCCATGATTTCTTTTCCGTTGCTTATTATAGCATAAATTGTGAAAAAGTAAAACAAAGGAGTGGCTCATCTATGGATTTTTCTTCACGACAATGATATAATAATATCGTTATAACGAAACGAGGTGTAAACAATGGCCGAAAAATATGTCGACTGGAATACCATGGAGCAATTTGTGACCGATGTTTTTGTCGGTTGCGGTGTTCCCGCAGAGGACGCGAAAATCTGTACCGATGTTTTACTGGAAGCGGATCGCCGGGGAATCGATTCCCACGGGATCAACCGTTTTAAACCGATTTATATTGATCGGATCAAAGCCGGAATCCAAAATCCCGTCACCGAGTTTGAAGTTGTGAAAGAAACGCCGACCACTGCCGTGATCGACGGCCACGACGGCATGGGCCAGGTGATCGCTTATAAAGCCATGGATATGGCCATTGCCAAGGCGAAAAAGTATGGTATGGGGATGAGTGCCGTGAGGAATTCGACCCATTACGGTATTGCCGGGTATTACGCCACCATGGCGACGAAAGCCGATTGCGTCGGTTTTACCGGTACCAATGCTCGTCCCTCCATCGCGCCGACCTTTGGCATTGAAAATATGCTGGGCACCAATCCCATGACCTTCGGTCTGCCAACCGACGAAGCATTTCCCTTTGTCATTGACTGCGCCACTTCCATTTCCCAGCGCGGTAAGATCGAAAAATGGGAACGCCTGCATAAAGAAACGCCGCCGGGGCTCGTCATCACCTGCGACGGCAAGACGATGACGGATTCCGCCGCCATCTTGGACGCGCTGGTTAAAGGCAACGCCGCCTTTGCGCCCCTGGGCGGTATCGGCGAAGAATTCGCCGGTTATAAAGGATACAGTTATGCAGTGGTGATTGAAATTCTCTCCGCCGCTCTCCAGGCCGGAAATTATATGAAGATGCTCTCCGGTATCGGTGCAAAGGGAGAAAAAATACCCTATCATCTCGGTCATTTTTTCGTCGCCATCGATACCAACGCTTTTGAAGGCGCCGACGTCTTTAAAAAGACCGCCGGTGATATCCTGCGCCAGCTGCGCCATTCCAAAACAGTGCCAGGGGAAGAGAAAATTTATACCGCCGGGGAAAAAGAATACCTCCATGCTATGGAGACAAAGGACAAAGGCGTGCTCGTGAATGAGGCCGTGCAAAAAGAACTCCTGTCTCTCAAGGAAGAATACGGCCTATCTCAATACGATTTCGGGTTTTCCTGATCTGCGCGGCAAAAAACTCCCTCAAATATCCTTTTGCGGGAGTTTTTGTTTTGCGTATTGCCAAAAACGCCTTTTTTGATTATAATAAAACAAGAATTAGAGAGAATAAACAGGACTCGTGTGAGAAAGGAAAGGGCATGAATTTCCCGGAAACTGCGTATCATAAATTATTATATTACGGCAGGCATAGTGTGACCGGCCGTTTTTTCGGTGCTGTGGGCCGTGGCTTTGATCGAATGGTAGCGCACAGCTTATTTTTTTCTGCCCTGGGCAACGAAAAGGGCTATGACTGCGCGGAAAAAAGCCTCTTCGGACAGGGGATTCATAAAGTATGGTCGCTTTTCCCCGCCATCGGCGTCAAAGGGCAAGCCTTAAAGGAGCACTCTGTTTTGGCGCGATATACCGGCGCGGTTTTTCGCGGTTGGTCCAACTTGCCCAGTGCCTATTTGGGCAGTTTTCTCCTGGGGCTGACCATTTTGGCCTACGCCGGCTATGGTTTTTACGCTTTTTTGGCGTTGGCTCTGCTAAGTTTCGTTTTATTGGCGGCGCCCTGTTCCCTTATGACGCTGCTGCGCCATTCCAGACTGATCGGGCTGTTTTGTGAAGTCAAAAAAGAAGCCGTGATCACCGGGCGCGGTCTCTATTGGGCGCCGTTTCTCTTTGCCATGATCGCCAGCATAATCGGGGCTTTCTTCGGATTTAAAGTCGGCGCTCTCCTTGTGGCGGCGCTTCTTGGCGGCCTGATCCTGCTGTATTTTCCACATACGGGACTCTTGCTAATCCTTTTCGCCGCGCCCTTTTTACCCACCATGGTTTTGGCCGGTCTTATGGGCATCACTTTTCTTTGCTATCTGATTGGGCAGATGTTTGGCGCGAAGCGGGAATTTCATCTTGATAATACCGGCGCCCTCATCGCGGCCTTTGCCATCTGCCTACTTTTCTACGGTGTTACCAGCTTTACGCCGTTGAAATCAACGCAAATCGCTATTTTAGAATGTTGTTTTATTTTAGGCTACTTTTTGATGCTTTGGCTGGTCGACAAAAAGCAGACCGTTCAAGCCATGGTTTTTCTCTGCTGCGCCGCCGCCTTCTTCTGCGGTCTCGTTGGCCTCTATCAGTATTTAAGCGGCAACGTCAATACCACCTGGACCGATACGGAACTTTTTACCACGCTCCAGCTGCGAGTTTATTCCACCTTTGAAAATCCCAATGTTTACGGGGAGTATTTATTGCTGACTTTGCCCATGGCGTCGGTGATGGTCTATATCGCGAAAAAACCGCTGATGAAACTGTTCTATGGCGGTACGGCACTGCTGCTGTTGGTGAATTTAGCACTGACTTATTCCCGCGGCTGTTACCTGGCTTTGATCTTTATCTTTTTCCTCGTGATTTGCTGGGGGGCCCGGCAGCTGCTGATTTTTGTTCCGTTTATTCTGGCGGCCATGCCCTTTTTACTGCCGGACAGCATTTTGGACCGCTTTGCCTCCATCGTTAATTTCTCCGATCATTCCACCTCTTATCGGATGAATATATGGCTCGGTACCCTGAATCTGTTAGAGGTTTATTGGTTCCTTGGCCTTGGTTTGGGACAAGATGCTTTTACGCTAATTTATTCCCGGTATCAACTCAGTCAGGTTTTTGCGCCCCATGCTCATAACCTCTATTTACAGGTGGCGGCGGAAATGGGCATCGGCGGTCTGCTCCTGCTCCTTTCCTTCCTGCTGGCCTTCTTCGCCATCGGTTATATGGCGCACCGTAAAGTGAAGGGAACGAAAACTTCCTGGTTCCTGCTGACCATGATGGCCGCGGTTGGCGGTTATCTCGCCGAAGGTATGTTTGATAACGTATGGTATAATTACCGTGTCTTTTTGATCTTTTTCCTGATCCTTGGTTTGGTGGGTGCCGTAAGTCGCCTTGTGCTCAAAGAGGGGAAAGCTGTTTTTGATAAGGAGTGAAACCATGGTTAAAAAAATCCTCAATATCATCAGTGATCAGAATATCGGCGGCGCCGGCAAATGTTTGATCAATATGGCAAAGTATTATGATAAGCAACGTTTCCTGATGGAAACAGCGGTTCCCGCAGGCAGCGCCCTGATTCCAGAGCTCAAGGCCTTCGGTATGAACGTATACGAAGTGGAGGCCATCGCTGACCGTTCGTTTTCCTTTGGGGATATTAAGACCTTAAAAAAACTGGTGAAAACCGTTGACCCCGACATCGTACATACCCACGGCGCTTTCAGCGGCCGCGTCGCCGCGAAGCGCTGCGGGAAGTTGGTGGTCTATACGCGCCACAGCGTTTTCGAGGTGAATCCGAAACTGAAAAAAGGCCTCGGCCGCTTGGCAAACAAGATAGTCAACGAGCATTATGCCGACGCCATCATCGCCGTGACCGAAGCGGCGAAAAAGAATCTCACCGACAGCGGCATCTCCCCGCGCCGGATCATCCCCTTAGATAACGGCGTTGATCCTGTGACGCGTTGCGGCGACAGCGAGGTGGCCGCCTTTAAAGAGAAATGGCATATCGCCAAGGAAGACTTTGTGATGGCGATTTTAGCCCGGATCGAACCGTACAAAGGTCACCTACTCCTTATCGAGGC
>CALFRX010000094.1 GCA_937919295.1 uncultured Peptococcaceae bacterium
TGTAAATATCCTGCCCCAAAGCAGTTCTTTTGTAAGCCGCCTCCAGATCGTGGGTGGCGAGAGCGTTGCCGGCCAAGATGCCGTGGACGTAGCCGCTACGGATCAGTTGGGCGAAGGAGTCCCTGCTGTCTGCGTCGAAGGCACAGGCGGGGCCCAATACCCAGAGAATATGACCGTGGTCTCTTTCAAAGCGCAGTAGTTCGTAAATGCTGTCGTAATCCTTGGAAAAGGCTGTTTCCCTGGAGCGGCGCTGGCGAAAGGCGAAGGTTTCCCCTGTGTCGTCCCTTTGTTCCCGAAAGCCGTCGGGATATACGAAGATACCGTCTTCTCCGTTCTCCCTGCGGCCGATAAAAACCTTGTCTCCTTTTTTGACATTGCGGAATTCGACGATGTGGACGGTCTCCTCTTTTAAAACGGCAACGCAGTCCATCCGGGATTCCTTCGCCAAGCGCCAGGTGCCGTTGACTTTGAAGTACTCCGGGAAAATTGTTGTGGCGTGGTAGTTCTCTGGCACCACGCCGTCCCTGGGTGATGGCGCGTAACAGGCGTCGTCGGCGCTTTTTAGAGGTTCCTTTTGAAAATCCGGTTCATGATAGGGGGGCATATGAAATGACATGGCAAATCCTCCTTTGGCTCTTTCTATTCTGTGCAGAAGGCCGTGGCGCGATACGTTTTCCCAAGGGAATTTGACCGGTTGTCAAATGGCCGTTTTGTCAAAAACCCCTTTTTTTACGTTGCGGAGCAGATGCGAAGCGATGTCGTCTTGACTTACCCGGTGTTTTGCCGCTTTGGGAAGCCTTGCTTCGCATAATTCGGTTTTCTGCGCATACAATGTGTGGAGATATCATCTTTTGGGGTGGCGGTTTTCCTATGAATCAGTACAAAATATATATAGATATGATGTCGGATCATATCAATGCCATAAATGCCACGATCAATTGCCTCTATGCTACCGCGGATTTTTACAGGAGAAGGCGGCTCTTAAATACGTTGCGTAAACAAACAAGAGAGCTTGATCGGCTGTTGCGTCATTTAAAGGAGGGTACGGACCAAAAAACACATCGGCTTGAAATGCGATTCACCGCGGAAGAATTGGCGCAATATAACGGCAAAAACGGTTATCCCGCTTATGTGGCAATAAACCGGACGGTGTATGACGTTACGGATATCGCCGCCTGGGGCGGAGCTACGCATTTCGGTTTGACCGCCGGAAAAGATGTGACGGCCGCGTTCATGTCGTGTCACAAAAATCAGAACCTGCTCAGTGATTTACCGGTGGTTGGGGTGGTGGTAGACGGATGAAAATAGAAGAATTGATACCTGAGATTTCCTCGCTCCGCGGAGAAAAGGCAGCGGTCCTTGTTCAACAGGCAGTCCAAGCCATTGACCGGCAAGTGATCAAAAAAGGAAATCTGATCTGGCTGGAACTGACTGGCTGTTCCGGCAATATTATTTCCCTGCTTGACGCGGTGAACCCTGATTTTAAAACCTTGGCGGCAAAGCTCGTAAACATCGTATACAGCAATAGTCTGATGGCGGCGGAAGGGGAGGCGACAATGGAAAAACTGTTTGCCGCC
>CALFRX010000095.1 GCA_937919295.1 uncultured Peptococcaceae bacterium
TGCTCTCGCACATAATCGCCGGGGGCCTTGCCGCCGGCAATGATCCCAAGGCCGCCACCGTTGCTCACCGCCGCCGCCAAACGGCCATCGGAAATCCAGGCCATGGCTCCTTGAAACAGTGGGTATTCAATATTGATTAAATCGCAAAGGTCTGATCGAATCATACGCTTAACCCATATATTTTTCTTCGATGTAACGGGCAAGTTCGCCCACGGTTTCTACTTTTTCTGCCAACTCGATTTCACAGCCGATTTTGTCTTCGAGATTCATCAGCATTTCTACGGTGTCCAGGGAATCAATGCCGAGATCGGCAAAACTGCTTTCCGCTTTGATTTCGGAAATTTCGCAATCGTTTCTTTCCGCGATCAGCGCCGCAATGGCTTCAAAGATATTCATGATGAAATCCTCCTATATCGTTCATTTCTTTTAAGGGTTTACCGGCTCTTACCAGGCGCATCCTGCTCATTGACGAACGCAAGCCCTACTTTTGGTTATCACCGTTAACCATGTATGAGATTATAACCGCTTTTTTTTCATATGTCAATGTAGAAAGAAAGGATATTTGTGTCAAAGAAGATCCTCTCTATTTGACAGGCGTAACAAAATAGCTTAAACTGTTTTTAACATGACAATGGCGTCGGCGTAATCCGACAGCAAAGTGGAAACAATGGCACACAGCGCAAACCAGATAAAATTGCAGGATCAATTGATTCTTGCCGGCATTGAGGAACTCAACCAAAACGGCATACAGCGTTTCTCCGTGCGTAGGGTCGCCAACATATGCGGCGTTTCCTGCGCCGCGCCGTATAAACACTATAAAGACAAACAGAGCTTTATTGCCGCCATCCTGACGTATATCGACGAAAAATGGGAAGCGCGTCAGAACACTGTGACCAAGCAATTCGCGGCGGCGCCCACCCGGGAAAAACTGCTGAATGTCTGTATGGAATACATTCGCTTTCTGGTGGAAAATCCCCATCTACGTTCCATCATCATGTTCAAACTCGACGTCAATGACAAGGAGTTCAGCATCTTACGGGGAAAACTCAGCAAACCCACATACGCACTGGTTTCCCAATACTGTACCGAGGTGGGCATGAGTGCTGACGTCCGGCGGCGCAAGACCTTTGTGGTGCGCTCCCTGATTTACGGCGCGGCGCTGATGTTCGACAACGGCGAACTGGCGTATACCCCGGAAAACCAGGAGTTCGTAGCCTATTCCATCGACCGTGAATTTGATTTGGACTGAATATCCTTTCCTTATGATGTAAATAATATAAAAACACCCGTTGAAAGTAAGCAGCTTTCAGCGGGTGTTTGATTTTATGAGAAAAGGGCTTCCTGGCGGCAGGCTTTCTTCTCGGCAGGGCAAAACAATGGTTACGTTATCCTGCCATTTAGTGGGGGGTATCCGTAAAGAACGAATCGACAAGACCGTTGCTGTCAAAGGTCAAATAAGCATTGGTTTCGCCTTCCGCAAAGGAAACGTAACCGATCGCTTCGTTGCCATCAATGAGGATCTGCCCCACTTCATCAAAGGCGCCGTAAAGCGATGCGGTTTCCTCCGCCAAAGCATTGAACGCCACGGCGTCCATTTCTCCCCGGAGCGTTTCGGACATCAGGTCATAGACCGTGTCGAAGTCGCCGGAAAAAGCAGCCTGGAGAAAGCTTCGCGCCGCGGACCTCAACTCTTCCTCCGTCAAAGCGGTTTCCCCATCATCCTTTCCCTCCTGACCGTAAACATTGATGCCGATAATCTCCCGATCCGCGGTGTCGAAAAACAAATACAGAACCATCTCGGAAGACGCGAAACGCACCGTCGACGCCACAATCCTGCAATTCAGGCTTTCCAGAGCCAAAGCATCGTCGTCGGAAATTTCCAATTTCTGTACATAATCGTTTATACTGATTTCTTCCGCCGCCGTTATTTCCTGAAAAGCACCGTATTCCGATGTGGTTCCCTCCACGATTTCCTTTAGGGCATCGGCGGTGATGCTCTCCTGCATGGCAGTATCAACATAGACCAAAGCGCCGTCGTAATCGTTTGCATAAAGGGTTTGGATGAAATCTTTGGCCAAAGTTGTGTAGTTTTTCGTTAAATCACCGCTGCCGCAGGCGGTCAAAACGGCGAAGCAAAACAGGGCCGTCCCAAGAAAAACCATGTATTTCTTCATTATTGCGATCCTCTCTCTCTACGATTATACTTATTTTAACATATTTTTTCTTTTTCACAATCATAATTCAAATTTTTATCAATTTCTATGGTTTACGACAAAAAAAAGAAGGATTTTTCGGCGATATCCCGAATTAAAAGAAGGAGATATTGTTTGTATTTAAGGGAGGATTTTTCTCCCGACGGGTATAATAAACAACAACTGATTACAAAGTATTAAAAGAGGTGGAGAGATGCAGCTAAGTACAAAATTATTTGGCACTTCTTATCAGTTTCGCGATGTCAAAGACGTGCTTGCAAAGGCCAACGAGGAAAAATCGGGAGATACGTTAGCAGGCGTCGGCGCGCAGAGCATTGCGGAGAGAGTTGCCGCAAAAGCAGTCTTGAGTCAGATGACACTGGAAGATTTATATCAAAACCCCGTCATCCCTTACGAACAAGACGAAGTTACCCGCATTATCATTGATGACGTCAATGTCACCATCTTTGATGAAATCAAGAATTGGACCGTGGAACACCTCCGCGAGTACATTCTTGATCTTGAAGTAACCGGCGCTGAAATTCGCAGAATCAGCCGGGGGCTTACCTCCGAAATGGTGGCCGCTGTGGCCAAATTGATGTCCAACCTGGATCTGATTCAGGCGGGACAAAAATTGAGAGTCACGGCCCACTGCCGGACGACCATCGGCGAAGAAGGCCGCCTTGCCACACGCTTGCAGCCGAACCATCCCACCGATGATGTCAACGGGATGCTGGCTTCCTTGCGGGAAGGCCTTTCTTACGGTATCGGCGATGCCGTCATTGGCATCAACCCGGTTGAGGACAACCCCGTAGGTACCAAACGCCTTCTTGACGCCCTCGAAGATTATGTTCAAAAATATGAGATTCCCGCTCAAACCTGCGTGCTTTCCCATGTTACCACGCAAATGAAAGCCATTGAAAGCGGCGCTCACACCGGCCTCATTTTCCAGAGTATCGCCGGTACCGAAGCGGCCAATACCTCCTTCGGGATCGACGGTAAAATGATCCAGGAGGCCCGGGATTTAATGCTGAAAAAAGGCATGAACGAAGGACCCAATGTCAACTATTTCGAAACGGGACAAGGCAGCGAGCTTTCTTCCGAGGCCCACAGCGGCGCCGACCAGGTTACCCTGGAAGCCCGTTGCTACGGTTTCGCCAAACGCTACCAGCCCTACATTGTCAACACCGTTGTCGGCTTCATTGGCCCCGAGTATCTCTATGACAGCAAACAAGTGATCCGGGCCGGTTTGGAAGACCATTTCATGGGCAAACTCACCGGGATTCCCATGGGTTGCGATGTTTGTTATACCAACCACATGAAAGCAGACCAAAACGATATCGAAAACCTGGGCGTGCTACTGACCATGGCCGGCTGCAATTACTTCATGGGCGTTCCCATGGGTGATGATATTATGCTGAACTATCAGTGTTCCAGCTTCCACGATGATGCCTCATTAAGAGAGATTACCCATACCCGTCCTCTCGCTGAATTCGAAGCCTGGTTGGAAAAACAAGGCTTTATGGAAAACGGCAGATTAACCAAAAAAGCCGGCGATGCGTCGGCGATTATGTAAGGAGGACGTGCAATGAATAATCAAGACATTCAAAACATCGTCGCATCCGTGATCAACGAAATCAACAAACAAACCAAAGCACCTGTCTATGCCCAGGGCAACACGGCAAACGGCGAAGTCCCCGACATTACGGCAATGGGTAATGTTTTGAACGTGCCCGATCCCGCAAACAGAAGCGCTTACGAAGATATGCTGAAATCCACCTCCGCCCGTATCGGCGTTTGGAGAGCCGGAACCCGGCCTCTGACCAAAACCTGGTTAAAATTCCGCGCTGACCACGGCGTGGCTCAGGACGCTGTTTTAAGCTATGCGGATCAGGCGATTCTGGATTCCCTCGGCTTGGTGCAGCTGGAATCGCAAGTGGCTGATAAGGACCAGTACCTTACCCGCCCTGACCTCGGACGTATCCTTTCCGATGAAAGTATCGCTAAAATGAAACAGGAAGTTCCCGCCAATGCTCAGGTACAGATTGTCGTTGGCGACGGTTTAAGCGCCAAAGCCATTGACGCCAATATCAGAGACATTTTACCCCCGGTGAAAGACGGCTTGGCGGCCAAAGGTTATCGCGTCGGCAAAGAAATTTTCGTTAAAAATGCCCGGGTCGGTATTGTCAACTGCATCGGTGAAATTCTGAAGCCGGAAATGATCCTCCTTTTCATTGGGGAACGTCCCGGCCTTGGCACCGCGGAATCCATGAGCGCTTACCTGACTTACGCGCCGAAAGCCGCGACGGTGGAAGCGGAACGTACCATGATGTCCAACATCCACAGAGGCGGCGTGCCGCCGGTAGAAGCCGGCGCCCAAATCGTTACCCTCGTGGAAAAGATCCTCAGCCAAAAGGCTTCCGGCTACGACCTGGAGCTATAAATCATACCAAAAGACAAAGACCTACGCAAAATAGCTTTCTCTCTTGAAAGCTATTTTGTTTATAATAGGCCCAAACGGTTAAGTCCGTAAGGCTATGCCTGTCGCCAAAGGCCGCGTCAGCGGATTTTGGGCGGCACGATAAAAGGTTGCTGAGAAAGGCGCCGTCTTTTCCGCTTGCCTTTTCCCGGCAGAGGAAAAGGCGGCAAAATAACTTGCTAACTGCCACGGCTCAGTAAATTTTCCGGTAGCATAATAACGAAAAAGTCGGTTTCTGATTTTTCAATCGGAAACCGACTCGCTTTTTGTGGGGCTTCTTCCCTGAGGCAGCTCCTTTTTGATACCATAAAATCATATTATTTCCCTTTCAGGTTAAAAATAACGATACTTCCGATGATCACGCCGCCGCCAATCAAAGTTCCCGCTGAGGGGATCTCCCCTAAGAGCAAAAAACCCAATAAAGCGGAAAGCAGCGGCGTGACGAACATGTAGTTCGTCACCTCACTGGTGCGCTCCGTTAGGCTCAACGCCGCCCCCCAGAAAAAATACGCCAGGCCGCTGGGAAAAACACCAAGATAGAGTAAGGAAAGCAACTGTGGCAAGGTGGCGCTGGACAGTTCCACGATACCGGGCCCCAAATAGAAAAAGAGGATCAAGGTACCGCTAAAAACGCCGTAAACGGCAATTTCCAGGGGAGTATAGCCCTGGGCCGATAATCTTCTCGAAATAATATTATAGCCGCTGAAGATCACCATGGCGCTTAAAGTCCAAAGCAAACCGCCATTGACGGAAAACAGGCCGTCCCACAACAGCAGAATTACCACTCCGGCAAAGGCAAGGCCGATCATACACCAGCCGATGGGTTTGATGCTCTCCTGATACAGTTTTGCCGCGGCGATGGCCGTGAGAACCGGCGTCAGCGCCAACACAAGGCTAGATGTCGCCGAGGTCAGCGTTTTGATGCCCATATTGAATAAAAGCAGATAAAGGCCGAACCCCGATGCCCCGGCCAAAAGAAACCACAAAAGATCCGTCTTTTTTTGAGGCAGACGTATATGCTTGATTTTACCGATGATCAGCAAAACCACGGCGGCGATGGCACAGCGCAAAAAACCCAGGACGCCGGGTTCAAAATGGAGCATGGCGATTTTTGTGAGGGGAAAAGCCGAAGCCCAAATCGCTATCGTAGCAAAAGCAAACAAATTGGTCTTGACCCGCTTATTCATCTTTTTTCGCGTCCTCCCCTTTCTTTCAGATTCCCTTTCAATGCCAATTCTTATTTCTGTTACTGCTTTTGTTCCTATCATACCATATCATCCCGGCACGAAAAAGCAAATCTTTTGCCGCCTCAGTAAAAACCGATGGACAAGTTCGGCTACGGTTCGATAACGCTTTAAACCCTACCTTCTCACGGCAAAAAACCCGAAGAACGGTTCTCTATCTACTAAAAAAATGACAAAGCACAGAAATATAAGGAGAAAGTAAGGGTATTGCTTTTTTATTGATTAAAATTACAAAATTTTTCATTGTTTTTTTGGTAAAATAGGAGTATAATATATTTTTGCGAATAGAAAAGTCAGGAAGGTCTCGGTGAATAGAACTTGAAAAGAGAAGATTTGAGAAACATTGCAATTATCGCCCATGTCGACCACGGAAAAACAACCCTCGTCGATAAAATGCTGAAACAAGGCGGTACTTTCCGGGAAAATCAGGTGGTGGAAGATCGAGTCATGGATTCCAATG
>CALFRX010000096.1 GCA_937919295.1 uncultured Peptococcaceae bacterium
CCAGAAAAGGTTTTCCTTGATGTTGCGTAAAACGGCGCCGGAAAGCATCACCGCCGTATAAACGCCGCCGATATCCGAGCTCATAAAGACGACGTCGGCTTCGGCGATGGCCGCGTCTGTACCGTTATCCACCGCCATGCCAACATCGGCTGCGGCGAGGGCGGGAGCATCATTGATACCATCCCCCACCATAGCGACGACAGTTTCGTGCTCCCGCAAGCGCTTGATTTGCGCTGCCTTATCCTCAGGGAGCACTTCGGCGATAATATCGTCGATGCCGAGAGTTTTACCGATGGCTTTCGCCGTTTCCTTTTTATCACCGGTCAGCATCACCGTGCGAATACCTTTTTTTTGCAGGGCGGCGATGACCGAGGCGGCGTTATCCTTCACCGTATCGGCGATGGCAAGGACGCCGACGACCTTTTGCTCCAAAAGGACGAACACCGGAGTTTTTCCTTCCGCGCCAAAGGAGGCTGCAATTTCCCTCCATTTTAAATCCATTTTACTTTCGCTTTGGGCCGCGTTTTCACTGAGACAGAAGACCTCTTTCCCCTTTACCGTGCTGTGGATACCGTGGCCGGGCAGGGTCTCAAAATGCTCATTTTGCGCCAGTTGCAAACCTCGTGCAGCTGCCGCCTGCAATACAGCTTCGCCCAGGGGATGCTCCGTACCCTGCTCGGCGGAGGCGGCGTAAAACAGCACATCCTCCTCGCTAAGGACGGAAAAGGATACAATATCCGTGACCACCGGCGTTCCTTTGGTCAGCGTTCCCGTTTTATCAAAAACCATTGTTTTTACTTTATGGCATTGTTCCAAGGCTTCGCCACTTTTGAAGATCACGCCGTACTGGGCGCCTTTCCCGGTACCCACGGAGATCGCCGTCGGCGTGGCCAGCCCCAAAGCGCAGGGACAGGAAATCACGAGCACAGAGATAAATACCGTCAGGACAAAGGAAAGCGGTTCGCCGGCAAGCAGCCAGAGGATTGCGGCAAGCAGCGCGATACCGATGATTACCGGCACAAAGACACCGGCAACGCGATCGGCGATGCGGGCGATCGGCGCTTTGGAGGCTCTCGCCTCTTCCACCAGGGAAATAATTCTAAAGAGCGCCGTATTTTTGCCGTCGTATACCGCCTCGCAGCGGAGTACACCGTTTTTATTGAGAGAGCCGCCGAAGACCGCGTCATGGACTCCTTTATCGACGGGGATGCTTTCCCCGGTCAGCATCGATTCATCCACGGCGCTGCTGCCGGAAACCACGCTGCCGTCAGCGGGAATCCGCTCCCCGGGACGAACGGTGAAAATATCGCCAATTCTGATTTGAGACGCCGGTATTTCCTGTTCGTTACCGTTGATCTCTACCATAGCCGTTTGGGGCGAAAGATCCATCAGGCGGCGGATGCTGTCGCCTGTTTTATGTTTGGCCCGGGATTCCAAATAGCGGCCAACGGAAACGAGAGCGATGATGGTACAAGCGGACTCAAAATAAACCCCTGCGTATTCACCGCCGATCATGGCGGCAAGGCTGTAGATAAAGGCCGAAGCGGTGCCTACCGCCACGAGACTGTCCATATTGGGATGCCCTTTGAACAGAGCGGGAATCCCCCTTTGATAAAAGGAAAAACCGCTGATCACCACCGGTATGGAGAGGATCAGTTCCGTCAAAGCCAAGATAAAGCTATGATGACCGCCGAAGAAAGCGGGCAGCGGCAGACCGACCATGGGGCCCATGGCCAAATAAAGAATGAGGGCGGTAAAGACGATGGAGAGCGAAAGACGAATCTTTTCCCTTCTTAGGTCACTTTCGTCATCATCCGCCGGCTGCTCCTCATCGGCGACGAAAGCGTCAAAGCCAGCGCCCTCCACGGCGGAGATCACGCCCTGGATTTCCTCGGCGCTGCCCGTTTTCAATGTCGTGTTGATTTTCTCCGCGGTCAGGCTCACGGTAACTTCTTCGACGTAAGGCAATCTGCCGATGACTTTTTCCGCGTTGATGACGCAACCGGCGCAATGCAGGCCGCGGATTTCAAGGGTCACTCTTTTGCTCATGGTTTCACCTCCCTTTCCTTATGCTGTTTTTATTATAACCTAAAAGAGGCCTGAATACAAAGAGAAAAAACGGCGCACGCGCCGTTTTCAGACTGTCAATAAAGCCAAACTTTCTCAGGGGAAGGGCGGGAAGGGGAGCG
>CALFRX010000097.1 GCA_937919295.1 uncultured Peptococcaceae bacterium
TCCCCTTCCCGCCCTTCCCCTGAGAAAGTTTGGCTTTATTGACAGTCTGAAAACCCGCATCGGCGGGTTTTTTCTTTTCTTGACGGAGTTTTCCTGTTATACTGTATAAAATTAACTAAAAAACAATGGACGATTACGATTGATGAAGAAAATTGTGCTTGGAGTCGTCGCCCATGTGGACGCGGGAAAAACCACGCTGTCCGAGGGGATGCTCTATCTCACCGGAAAAATTAAAAAATTGGGCAGGGTCGATCATCAAAACGCGTACTTCGATACCCACGCTCTGGAGCGGGGCAGAGGCATTACGATCTTTGCCAAGCAGGCAGTGCTTCATACCGGCAATACGGAAGTTACCCTTGTCGATACGCCGGGACATGTTGATTTTGCCGGGGAGATGGAGCGGGCTTTGCAAATTCTCGATTACGCGCTCCTCGTTATCAACGGTAGCGACGGCATTCAGGCCCATACGGAAACTCTTTGGCGGCTGCTGCGCCGTTATGAGATTCCCACGTTCCTCTTTGTCACCAAAACGGATTTAGCGGGATTCGACGCTTCGGCGCGGATGCGGGAAATCAAAAAACGCCTTGACGACCGCTGTATCGCCTTCGATGGAGAACAAAAGGGGGAAATTCTGGAAAATATCGCCCTCAGCGATGAAACGCTTTTGGACCCCTATATAGAAAGCGGTACTCTGTCCCAAGAGGCGATCACCGTTAGTATTGCCGCGGGGAAACTCTTCCCCTGCTATTTCGGTTCCGGCTTGAAGTTGGAGGGCGTGGAGACACTGCTTGATGCTATCGATAGGTATACGGTTGCGAAAACGTATCCCGAGGTTTTTGGGGCTAAGATCTATAAAATCGCCAGGGACGGTCAAGGGAACCGTCTGACTTATCTGAAAATGACCGGCGGCAGTCTTACGGTACGCACCCCGGTCACGTATGGCCTTTGCCAAGGCGGAGAAAACGGGGAATGTACGGAAAAGATCAATCAGATACGCCTCTATTCCGGCGAAAAATATGAAACAACGGAAACGGTGAGCGCCGGCAGTGTCTGCGCTGTGCTGGGGTTAAGCCAAACCCGTGTGGGGATGGGGCTGGGTTTTGAAAAAGCAACCCAAAAGCCTTTATTGGAACCGGTTTTATCCTACCGCCTGCTGTTGCCGGAAGATTGGGACGGCAGAGAGTTTTTGCCAAAACTACGGCTTTTGGAAGAGGAAGATCCGCTGCTGCGCGTTGTCTGGAACGAAACCTTGGGTGAGATCTATCTACAGCTCATGGGGGCGGTTCAAATCGAGATTTTGACCGAGCTGATAGAGGAACGCTTCGGCGTTGCGGTTCGGGTCAGTAAAGGGCGGGTCATGTACAAAGAGACGATTGCCGCCCCTGTTGTGGGTATGGGCCACTTTGAGCCCTTGCGTCATTATGCCGAAGTCCACTTGCTGCTAAAACCGGGAAAGCGCGGTAGCGGCCTTATTTTTAAGAGCGATTGTGATGAAACGGTCCTTGACGGGAACAGCCAACGTTTGATCTTGCAGCAGTTAAAAA
>CALFRX010000098.1 GCA_937919295.1 uncultured Peptococcaceae bacterium
CCGCTGTTATACGGCGGTATGCCGAATCTTGGCTTCTATACCAAGCCCGACGGCCCTGTGGATAACTGGGCGGAACTGCTGCCTTTGGGCAAGCTCAAAGAAGCCTGGGCAGCCCAGGAAGAAGCTGTGGAACACGCGGTACGGGATATTGTTTACGTGGCTGATGGTATGTACGAGGTAGGGGTTGACGGTATGAATTTTGATACCTGCGGCGCCTCCGGCGACGCGGATTTGCTGGCCGCGTTGAAAGCCGTGGAAATCATCCGCAAGAAACATCCCGATCTCGGCGTGGAAATGGGCATGGCCGGAGAATTTGTTCTCGGTATGCATGGCAAGCTGGAATATGATGGTGTTCGTCTGGCCGGGCTTTATCCTCATGACCAGGTAAAATTGGCGCAAAAAGCCGGCGCCACGATCTTTGGCGCCGTAGTCAACACGAATACCAGCGAAAGTTTGCCCTGGAACTTGGCGAGGGTCTGCACCTTCCTAAAAGCCTGTACCGATGTTGCCGAAATCCCGGTTCACGCCAATGTGGGCATGGGAGTATGCGCTGTGCCGATGACCGGCAACGCCCCCATCGACGCGGTTTCCAGGATCGATAAAGCCTTGGTGGAAATTGCCCATGTAGACGGTTTGTAGATTGGCGTGGGCGATCCTGTCGGTATGGAAGCCGCCCATGAGCTCTCCGCCGGTATGTGCGGCATCCGCAGCACCGGAGATATGGTACTGCGGGTACAGCTGGCAAAGGGCTATAAAATTGATCGGGCCAAAGCCTATGTTGCGGAAAAATTAGGGGTGCCGGTGGAAGATTTGGCCGATCCCCTCATGATGTCGGAACTCCGCGAAAAGCACGGCCTCGGCATGATGCAGCCCACCGACAATGTTCCCATCAATATGGAGGTTAAGATGCGCATTGCGGAAATTCTTGATCTGCCCATCAATAGTGTGGAACGTTTTAAAAAACGCGCTCATCTATAATAATACCTTCTTTACAACCCAGGATGCCGCGAAACGAGGTGTTTCGCGGCATCCTGGCCGTTAAAAAGGATTAATTTTCATGCGGAAATTTCATGACGGGGGTATTTCTTTTTTCCGTTCTTTTGATCTCTTCATCTCTTTATTTATGATTCCTGGTAGAGGGATTTCAAAAGGGCGATTTCCTGGGCATAGCCTTCCAGTTCGTTGGGGGTTTCCAAATAAAAGGGCAGATGCCTCAGATCGGGATGATTGATGATACGGGCAAACGTATCGAGACCGATGTAGCCTTCGCCGATTTTTTCGTGGCGGTCTTTGTGGCTTTCCGCTTGGTTTTTGCTGTCATTGATATGGATGGCTTTTAAGCGGTCGAGACCGATGATGCGGTCAAATTCCCGGATCACGCCATCGAGATCATGGACAATGTCGTAACCGCCGTCGAAAATGTGGCAGGTGTCAAGGCAAACGCCGAGCTTTTGATCAAGTTTGGTCTGATCGATGATGGCTTTCAGCTCCTCAAAAGTGCTGCCCACTTCACTGCCTTTGCCGGCCATGGTTTCCAGCAGCACAATGGTGGTTTGCTCCTTCGTCATAATTTCGTTGAGCATGGCGGTGATGTAGGCGATGCCTTGCTCTATCCCTTGTCCCACATGGGAGCCGGGGTGGAAATTATAGAGGTTATGGGGGGTGTATTCCATGCGTTTCAAATCATCGGCCATGGTTTCCCAAGCGAATTGGCGGGTTTCCGCCTTATTGGAGCAGGCGTTTAGTGTATACGGCGCGTGCGCTAAAATGCAGGGAAAGCGGTTTTCTTTGGCCAGGGCGTTAAATTTGGCCACGTCCTTTTCGTCGATGGCGCGGGCTCTGCTTCCCCGGGGATTTCTGGTAAAAAACTGGAAGGTATCGCCCCCCAGTTCCAGCGCGGTTTTCCCCATATAGTAATAGCCTTTGGAGGCCGGTAGATGACAACCAATATGCAGCATAAGCATAAGCTCCCTTCTTTTTGTCTAATATAACATAAAACGGCACTTCCTGCCAACAAATAATTTATTGCCTTTTTGCATTTTTTCGTTTATAATGGAAAAAACGCCATAGGCAGTTCGAAACCATCCTGCCGGATCAAAACTATGGGCCTTTTATATAGCCTGATGCTATATATTTTTTTAACGTCCATATTGGGCGTTTTTTCATTGCCGGAAAGGAAGATAGGAAGATATCATGGGAATCAATGAACTTTTGCTGCTGCTGTCCGTACTGTTTATCTATGGCAGCGTTGTCCTCTTTTACCGCTTATTTGGTAACACGGGACTTTACTGCCTCAACGCGGTGGTAACGATTACCGCCAATATCGAAGTGCTGCTTCTTGTGGTTGCTTTCGGTTTGGAACAGACTTTGGGCAATGTGCTCTTTGCCTCCACTTTTCTGATTACGGATATTTTGAGCGAAAACTCAGGGAAAAAGGCGGCGCGGCGCGGCGTCTATATCGGTATTGCCGCTTCTCTGTTTTTCCTTGCGATCTCCCAAACCTGGATGTGGTATCAGCCGTCGGTCAACAGCTATCTCACTCCCGCGCTGCGGGAAGTCTTTTCCCATACGCCGCGCATGGTTTTGGCGGGGATTTCTGTCTATATCATTGTACAGCTTTTGGATGTCCATCTTTATCACTTGATCTGGTCCCTTACGGAACGTTTCAGCAACAGCAAAAAAGGGTTTTTGTGGCTCAGAAACAATGTCGCCACCCTGATTTCGCAGCTGATGAATTCCGTTTTATTTAATTTAGCCGCATTTTGGGGGACCTATGACCTTAAAACCTTGATTTCGATCATTTCATCGACGTTTCTAATCTATGTTTTCACGACGTTCCTTGATACGCCCTTCGTCTATCTGGCGCGAAAACTGCAAAAAGACGCAGTTTCGGCGTAATCGGGCAAAGCGGGGAATAACTTGCTTTACGAATTTACAAAGCAGTAAAAACGGCGCGCTTTTACGGAGCGCGCCGCTATGATTTTTAGGGGAAGGCGGGGACTTCTAAAATGAATAAAAAAAAGGATTGTATTTTTCTTTTTTAGGTATAAAATAGGCTATGACATATGATATTAGTTTGATTTTAACGGATCAGAGGTGCTTTCTATGAGAGCGAAACGATACCGGCTGACGTATACGCGCAGTATCGCCCTAAGTTTTTTGATTGTCATCTGCTGCGGTGCGCTGCTTTTGTCCTTACCGGTGGCGTCGAGAAGCGGCGATTGGACGTCGCCGATCAACGCCCTTTTTACTGCCACCAGCGCCACCTGCGTCACGGGGCTCATCATCGGCGATACCTATACGCATTGGTCGCTTTTCGGACAGCTCGTTATCTTATTGCTCATCCAAATCGGCGGCCTTGGTTTTATGACCGTGATCTCCATGTTTACGATTTTTTCCGGGAAAAACATCAGCTTTCATGAACGCCGGTTATTGATGGAATCTTTTCGCAGCACGCGCTATAACGGCATTGTTTCGCTGTTAAAACGGATTTTGATCGGAACGTTGTTTTGTGAAGCCTTGGGTGCTTTCGTTTTATCGCTGCGCTTTGTTCCCCAAATGGGACTTGGCCAGGGAATATACTATGGAATCTTCCATTCCGTCTCGGCCTTTTGTAACGCCGGATTTGATCTGATGGGGAAATACCGGGAATACAGCTCCTTTACAGCCTACACCGGTGATCCCGTGGTCTGTCTTACCCTTGCCGCGCTGATTATCGTCGGCGGCCTCGGTTTTTTGGTCTGGACGGACGTGCTGAAAAACAGATTTCATTTCCAGCGTTTTTCGCTCCACAGTAAAATCGTCGTTTCGGTGACGGCGTTTTTGATTTTTTTCGGCTGGGCGGCATTTTATTTTAGCGAGAGTCACGGCGTTTTCAGCAATCTGAGCAACGGGGATAAGCTGGTGGCCGCGTTTTTTCAGTCGGTATCACCGCGCACGGCAGGGATCAATACCGTTGATCAGGGCAGCCTCAGCAACACTGGTTATATTCTGACCCTGTTTTATATGTTTGTCGGCGGCAGTCCCGGGTCTACCGCCGGGGGGATCAAAACCACCACTATTTTTGTGGCTTTGCTCTGCGCCATCGCTTCCGCCAGAAACAGCGACCACATTACCGTCTTTAAAAAGCGCCTAAACAACGCCATGGTGCGGCAGTCCACCTCCATTGTGACCATTTACTTTGTGGCGGTGATGATTGCCACGGCCGTGCTCTCTATCATCGAACCCTTTGATTTAGAGGCTATTTTATTTGATGTTGTTTCCGCCATCGGCACCGTGGGGCTATCTTTCGGTATCACGCCAGCATTGACCGCGGTGTCGAAGATCATCCTGTCCCTGCTGATGTTTTTCGGACGTATCGGTGGTTTGACGTTGTTTCTTGTTTTACTGGAAAAAAATAAAAAGATACCGGTCGAACGTCCCGTGGAACGGATTATGATCGGTTAAGGAGGATCTGATGAAATCGGTATTGGTCATTGGGATGGGCCGGTTCGGCCGGCACCTGGCCCATAAAATGAGTGAACTGGGCAACGATGTGATGGTGATTGATAAGGATAAGCATGTGGTGCAGCAGTATCTTACTTCTTTTGCCGACGCGGAAATCGGGGATTGCACCAACGCCACGGTCGTCGAATCTCTCGGCGTGGAAAACTTCGATATCTGCTTTGTGGCCATCAGCGACGACTTTCAGTCCTCTCTCGTCGTTACCTCGCTGTTAAAAGAATTCGGCGCAAAACAGGTCATTTCCAAAGCGAAACGGGATATTCAGGCCGATCTGCTGAAAAAAATCGGCGCCGACGAAGTCGTCTATCCCGAACGGGAAATGGCGGAAAAGCTGGCTGTGCGCTGTAATTCCAAGAATGTTTTCGACTATATTGAGCTGACCAAAGAGTATTCTCTGTATGAAATCCCCATTTTACCCCAATGGGTCGGCCAGACCATCGGAGAATTGAACATTCGTAGAAAATTCAAGATCAACATTGTCGCCGTCAAACAGGAAAGCGATCTTAAACCGCTGCCCAGCGCCGATTACGCCTTCCTGCCCGGCGATCATATGCTTGTGTTGGGGAAAGCCGTGGACGTTTTTAAACTGACGGCGAAAACCTGATTTTTAACAAAACAAGATAAACGATAAACGATAAACGATAAAAAGCGGCTCTCTCAAAATAGCTTTCTCTCTTGAAAGCTATTTTGTTTGTAAAAGGCCAAAATTGCTAAGTCCGCAAAGATATTATGAAAAATAAGAAACACCCAGCACTTTCTGATTGCCGCTGCTTCGTGGCATTTTCCTCAGCCTTATCATGAGAAAAGTCGGCTTCTGATGTTCTTTGTCAGAAACCGACCCTTTTTTTGTAGGGCCTCTTCAGGGGAGACCCTCTTTTTCGGTTATTGTTTTTTTGCCAAAGCGTAGTCGTCAAGGAAGCGGTAGTAGGGACAGTCGTCGTTGGCAAAAGTGAGAAAACGCTCCATTTCGTCTTGGTCAAAATCAACGAGGCAGATATAGTAATCGGTTTCGTCATCCAAAATATAGTTCATGCAATCGTCGCATTTTGATTTTCGTTTCATTCTTTTCTTTCCTCTCCGGAAATTCCTTTTTCCTTTTCGTAGATCGCTGGATTTCCTGTCAGCGTTCCCTGACAGCGGACGTAGGAACCGGGGCAGAGCAGGTTTTCTTCTTCCTCTTCTTTGGCGACGAGGTCTCCGGGGAACGCCAACTCGATTTCACCGTGATCCGTCGCCAAAAGGCAGATGATAAAGCGCGTCATGACACCACCCATATAGACGGTGTGGGCCTCTCGAAAACCTAAGGCTTGGCCGCAAATCGATACGGTTTCACCGTCCTTTGCCACGATGGCGCCGCCTGTTTCTTCCCGCTGAAAGGAGATTTCAGCGGGATAAGCCGCGATTTGTGCCTGAAAGGTTTCACCCTTGCCGTAAGCGGGTAGGATATCGCCGTTGACCAGGGGCAAGGGCAGTTCTATGCCGCCGCTTTTTATGAAAACAGTCTTTTCCGTGGGGTCCTCGTTTTCGCTTTCCCGCTCTATCACGCAGTCCCAGACGCAGCAGCCCTTGATCTGGGAATCAAACCCCGTGATGTAATCAAGGCCTTTTTCTTGATCGTAAGCGGTGCGGATGATGAGCAGGATATCCCCCATATGAAAGTTGATATAATTGCCGTGGTTGCCCCTGACGCGTCTTCCCTCGGCCACTGCTTTTTTGACGATCTTCTGAAAAAGATCCGGGGTGAGGAAATTTAGTTGAAAACTGGCGAGATGATCGGGCATCGTTCTTCTCCTTGGATTTTACTCTTGTTACAGTATAGCGGAGAACGTCTCCTTTTTCAATAGACGGTATCCTTTTCTTTTGTTATAATAAAAGAGGAAAGTGAGGCAAAGCAATGGCGTTTTTATATATCATCGCCTGTCAAGACGGGACGTACTATACGGGGATTGCCAAAGATATCGAAGCAAGGCTGAAAGAACACCGGGAAAAAGGAAAATCCTGCGCGAAATATACCCGGGCCCACCCCATCAAAGCTCTTTTGGCGCTTTGGCAGACAGATACTTTGGCCAACGCCGCCAAAGGGGAGTACGCCGTAAAAAAGCTGAGTCGAAAAGAGAAGGAAGCGCTGATTGACGATGGGGAACAGCTGCTTTCTTTCTGTCCCGGATTGACAGGACTAATCTTTACCCTGCGCCGGGATATTGTTTTGGCGGACCGGGAAAACCAACCAAAATCCTGAAAAGCCAAAGATTTTCCCTTGACAGGATCACTGTTATTTTGTATAATGGCCGCAGTTGCATATGGTTTTTGTGGTGCCCCACGGGGGAGAATAGGGAATCAGGTGCGAAACCTGAACGGACCCACCGCTGTATACAGTTGTTGAGAACCGCATTTTGCCACCGGGCAGCCGGGAAGGCGCGGCCATCGAGTAAAACTGTGAGTCAGAAGACCTGCCATAAAAAGAGTTCGCATGGAACAATGGTAAAGTTTCAGTTGATCGGAATCACCGATCTGCTGGAATTTTTTTTATTTTATACGGGGGTTTTATGGATACCGCACTGGAAATCAACATCAAATCACTTACTTTTCCCGGTCAAGAAGCGGCGGCGCTCAAAGACATCGCCCTGACCGTAAAAAAAGGCGAGTTTATCGCTGTGACCGGCGCGTCGGGGGCCGGCAAGAGCCTCTTGCTGCATACCCTCACCGGCGCGGCGATGAAATACGACGGCGGCCTTTTGGACGGCAGTGTCACCTTGCTGGGGAAAGACATCATGGAGCTGCCGCTGCCCGCAATCTGCCAATATCTTGGCTATATGTTTCAGGAACCGCAGAATCAGATCGTCAGCGTCAGTGTCGGAGAGGAAGTGGCTTTCGGTTTGGCCAATTTGGGTTATTCCCGGGAAGAGATCGCTTGCCGCAGCAACGAGGCGCTTTCCTTTGCCGGTTTGCAGGGTCTTGAAAACAGAAGGACGACAAGTCTTTCCGGCGGGCAGGCCCAACGTCTCGTCTTCGCCGGAGTTTTGGCGCTCTCTACACCGGTTCTCGTCCTTGACCAACCTGGGGCGGAACTTGACCGCCAGGGTAAGTTAAAACTGTATGCGTTGATTCGTAAGATTCATCGAGAAAAGGGCGTCACCGTGATTTTAGCGGCGGATCACGGTCTTAACCTATCCGATTTCGCCGACCGTGTCCTTGTGATGGAAAAGGGGACGCTCAAAAAAGCCTACCGGGGCAGGGATTATCCGGCGCCGCCTCAGCCGGTACCGGTACCGTATTCGGCAGTTAAAACAAAAGAAACTGTGCTTTCCGTGGAAAACGTTTCTTATGCCTATCAAGGCGGTGTCTTGGGCTGTGAGGATATCTCCTTTCAAGTGCGCCGCGGCGAATTCTTGGCGATCATGGGGGTGAACGGTAGCGGCAAAACTACCCTGCTCAAGCTCATGGAAGGGCTGCTTTTGCCAACCCGTGGGAAAATCAAAGTTTTCGGCGAAGTCATGACGAAAAAATCCGCCTTTGCCTTGAGAGCCAAAATCGGTTTTCTCTTCCAAAACCCCGATTTGCAGATTTTCGCCGATACGGTCAAAGCGGAAGTTGCTTTTGCCTTAAAAAATTTGCCTTTGAGGGAAGAAGAAAAAAACGCGAGGGTGAAAAAAGTCTTAAAAAAGGTGGGCCTTGCCGCCTATGAGGAGTGTCATCCACAGCGTTTAAGTCGCGGGCAGCGGCAGAAGTTAGCCGCGGCGGCGGCGCTGATCCACGATCCGGAAATCATCATCGCCGACGAACCAACCGCCGGTCTTCAAGAGGAAGACTGCCGCCTAATCATGGATTTGCTGACGGATTTCCGCGCCGGCGGCGGCACTGTGATCCTCGTCAGCCACGATCCCGGGGCGGTGTTAGCTTACGCCCACCGCATTCTGCTCCTCGATCATCAGCGGCTCATCGCCGACTACGATCAGGGAGATTTCGGGGGCGTCGCCGCGTCCCTTTGGCAAGGAGGTGGCCGAGATGAAGAGGAAGCGGTCTGACGGTCTTGACCCCCGTCTGAAATTGATCTGGTGTCTCGTGTTGCTCTTCACCGCGTTGCTGTCCTCCTCTTTACGCACTCAAATAATCATCATTGCCCTGGTGTTCTTTACCGATCTGTTTTTAACGGGAAGTGTTAAAAAATACAGAATTTTGCTGTTAATTTTTCTGATCGTCGCCTCCCAACTCTTCCTGATGCAGCTGCTGTTCAATAGGGAAGGTGTGGTGATTTGGCAGTGGGGGATCATCGAAATCTACAGCGGCGCGATGTCCGCCGCCCTGCTTGGCGTCTTGCGCACCGTCGCCATTTCCCTGTCGGCGATCCAAATGATGACCTGGACCCCGTCGGAGGACGCCGTGCTGATGCTCATTGGCTATCGTGTGCCTTACCGCTACGCGATGCTGATCACGATGGCGGAGCGGTTTTTACCGCTGTTAAAGGAGGAATACGCGTCGATTAGCGACAGCCAGGCCGTCCGCGGCGTGGCTGCCACCGGGCTGATAAACCGCATTAAAATGCTGCCCCTCACCGTGATGCCCTTGATCTACCGGGCCATACGCCGTACCTCGGAAATCGCCCTTTCCATGGAGTTGAGGGGCTTCGGTAAAAGTGAAACGCGAACCTTCTCCAAGGAACTGTGTCTCACCACCACTGAGATCATCTGCTGCTTTTTGCTGTTGATTGCCTTTATTGTTTTAAATTTCTATTTTCATATTTAATAATCATCAAGTAAGTTTTAGGAGGAAATTACCATGTCTCAACCAAAAGAACTCACCCAGAACAACAGCTTTTTCAGAACTGACACCAAAGCCTTGGTGGGTTCCGTGATCTTGGGGATCGTCTTTGTCATCGCCTGCCAAGCCACAGGTTTTATCGATAACCTGTTGCCCACGGGCAAAGCCGGGATGTACCTGATCAACGGCACCTGTTGGGCCTTTTTTACCGGAATCATCGCTCTGCTTTACCGACAGCCCGCGGGGCTGATCGCCGGGGAAGTCGAAGCGATCATCTCGATTTGGTACAGCCCCCTTTGGCTTGCCTTTGTTTTTGCCAATGCAGTGGGCTCCCTCGGTGTTTCACTGGTGGCGAAACGGTATTCCATGGAAAAATGGAGCCATCATATCCTCGCCCAATTTTTCTGCAATGTTTTAGGCAACGCCGTTGTTTTCGTGGGGCTCATCATGATTTTTAATCTCCCCGTTAAAGTTGCCCTGGTGGAAACATTGATCGTCATCGCCGTCTGCTGGCCCTGCTCCACGGTGCTGACAAAGCTGGCCTACGATGGCCTCAGCAAATCCGGTTTGGTGAAATAGGAGAACAGTATGAGTCAGGATTTACGCGATTTCTTAAAAAAAGCCGAAGCCAACGGCTTTGTCCGCCACGTCAGTGAAGAGGTGAAGCGAGAATACGAGATCACCACCTTGATGATGGATCTTGAAAAGGAACAGCGCCACCCCATCGTCTGCTTCGACCAAGTGGAGGGCAGCGCTTTCCCGGTGGTCACCAACGTCATCGGCTGTAGGGAGCGCTTCGCCGAGGGCCTCGGCGTCGGCCCCGCCGAGGTGGCTTCAGCCTACGCCAGCCGCATCAAAAACCGCATCGAGGAGGTGGAGGTCGTGGAAAATCCGCCCTTTGCCGCCCACTGTCTTCAGGGTGACGAGGTCAACCTCTACGATCTGCCGATTCCCACCCACTTTCCCATTGATGCGGGTCCCTACGTGACCAGCGGCCTCTGTGTGGCCAAGGACCCCGAGAGCGGCGCCGAAACCCTTGGTTTTCACCGCATGCAGCTAAAAGGTAAGAATAAGCTCGGCATCTCCCTACACTCCCGCCAGCGACTCTGGGAATACTTCCGCCGCAGTGAGGAGCGGGGAGAAAACCTCAAGGCCGCCATCGTCATCGGCGTTCACCCCAACATTTCCTTGGGGTCCATGGCCCTGGTCCCCTACGATCAGGGCAAATACGGCGCCATCGGCGGCCTCTTCGGGGAACCCCTCAAGGTGGCCAACTGCCTCACCGCCGACCTTCGGGTGCCGGCTTACGCTGAAATCGTGCTGGAAGGGGAGATCCTGGCCGAAGTCCGTGAAAAGGAAGGCCCCTTTGCTGAGTTCACCAACTACGCCTGCTTCCGCAGCACTGAAAATGTGTTCCAGGTCAACGCCATCCGCTACCGGGAAAAGGCCTTTTACCACGATATCACCCCGGGAATGAGCAGCGAGCACATCACAGTCGTCGCGGTCCAGCGAGAAGGGGACGTCTTAAACGCCCTCCATCAGACCTTGCCCAACATCAAGGCCGTTCACGCCCCATTTTCCGCCTGCGGTCTCTTCCACTGTTATATTTCCATGAAGAAGATCGCCGAGGGCCAGCCCCAACAGGCCATCTACGCCGCTTTTGCCGTGGATCATAATATCAAAATGGTCGTAGTCGTCGACGAGGACGTGGACGTCTTCAACGAAGCCGAGGTTCTCTGGGCTTTGGCCACCCGGCTCCAGGCCGACAAGGGCGTCACCATTCTGCCCCAACATCTTGGCATGGGGGTAACCCTGGACCCCTCCACCGACGAGCTCAGCCGCAGTTCCAAAATGGGCATCGATGCCACCAAGCCCCTGGCGGGCTTTGCTCCGAAGATCGAAATCGATGCCGAGGTGGAACAGGCTGTATCCCGGCTCCATAAATACATGAAATAAGGTGAGATCATGATCAAAATTGCCATCGATACCGGCGGCACCTTCACCGACTTTACCGCTGCCGGCACTGTCACCGGTAAGCCCTATCAACAGCAATGCCTCAAATACGCCACGGACCGGGAGGACCCCGCTGCCAGCGTCATGGCCGGTTTACGGGAATTGGCCGCCGGCTGGGATTTGGAACTTTCTGAACTGCTGGCAGAGACAGAGCAGATCGTCTACGGTACCACCCTGGCCTTAAATGCCCTCCTGGAAAAAAAAGGGGCCAAAACCGCCCTCTTCACCACCGAAGGCTTTCGGGACGCCCTGGAGATTCGTCGCTCCCAATTAAAGAATCAGTGGGATTTGAGGGCCCTGACCCCCACTGTGCTGGTGCCCCGGCGGCTGCGCCTGGGCATCGCCCAGCGCATGGACTACAAAGGTGATGTCTTAAGGGAATTGGAGGAGGAGAGTGTTGTCGCCGCTTGCGCCAAATGCCGGGAGGCGGGGGTGGAAGCCATCGCTGTTTGTTATCTCTTCTCCTTCCTCAATTCGGCCCACGAGGAAAGGACCGCTGAGATCATCCGTCGGGAGCTCCCCGGCGTCTTCGTGTCCCTCTCTTCGGCGGTGGCGCCGAAGATCCGGGAATATGAGCGCACCTCCACCACGGTACTCAACGCTTATCTGGCGCCGCTGCTCCGGGATTATCTGATCCTGCTCAAAAAATGTCTTGCTGGCTACGGCTGGGAAAAGCCCCTCCACATCATGATGAACAGCGGCGGGGTCAGCGATACAAAAAGTGAGGGAAGCCTTGCGGTGCGCACCCTGATGTCGGGCCCTGCCGGTGGTGCCTGCGGCAACAGGGACCTCGCCCGTGCCTGTGGCAAAAAGAAGACGATCCTCGCCGATATGGGAGGCACCAGCTTTGACGTTCACGTCGTGGACGGTGAGGAACAGGAATTGATTCCCGGTGCCGAGATTGACGGCTACCCCCTCTCCCTGCCCATGATCGCCATCCATTCCATCGGCGCCGGCGGTGGAATGGATGGCGATCATGGGC
>CALFRX010000099.1 GCA_937919295.1 uncultured Peptococcaceae bacterium
GGACGATGAAAATACCCCAGAAAGCTCGAATCCCCAAGGAGGGCGTGCTTTCTTTATTGCCCATACAGAAGCCGCCGGTATATAGGTGGCGGAGCTGACGGCAATGGCGATCAAAACGATCAGTAACACCGTATCACTTAGCAAAAGGGATCGGGAACGATCCCTTTGCGCAAGTTTACAATGAATGGGTAACGATGTATTTCTTTTAATCCGCATCGATATCCCAGGCAACGCAGGTTCTTTATCACTTTATCATCAGCAAGAATTTGTTTCCCTTTGGCGTTGGTAGCTTTTTTGGTAGGTCGGCTGCCATCGGCTTGCCAAAGCTCAATATGCTGTCTGTTGCTGGGAGTGGGTCTGAAAGAGAATACTGTTTACTTATTCTGCGGCAGTTTCCCCATCCTTCACTGCTTCTAAAGATTTGGTTCTCTTGGTCAGGATGACGGAACCGATCATGCCGATGATGGAGAAGACGATCAACAGGATAAAAATCTTGTTAAAACCGACAGCAATGTTGCCGGCAGCGGCAGCGCTGTCCAGCCAGATACCGCAAATCGGGGTGACGATCATATCCGGCATGAAAATGATGAAGGAAATGATCCCGGTGGCAAGGGCCGTCATTTTTACAGGAATCCCCGCTTGCCCCATTACCGACCAGTAAGTCGCTTTCATAACATTGGCGACAAAAGCAATGAGTAACGTCAGGGCAATGCAGAGGCCGACGATCTTATGGGTCAGAATGACGCCGAAAATAAGGGCGGCGATGATCCCAAACAGCATCAGAAAGGCCTTGCCTTTGTAGGTAAAACGATCGAGCACCCAACCGCCAAGGAAACCGGCGATAAATACGATAATGTAACTGCGAATGATTCCCAAAGTAGAGGCCATGGCGGTAGAAATGCCGACGACACGAACGGTGTACGTGGTTAGATAACCATTACCCAAACTCCAGGAGAGATAGGCGCTCATCAGTACAATGCAGGTAATCCAAACGCCTTTGTTCTTAAGGACATCCATATAGGTATATTTTTCTTCGCTGCCGATATCTTTGATTGCCGCAACATCCTTCTTTTCTTCTTTGGGCAAAAAGATAAAACCAAGAATGAGGAAGAAAGCGGTAACGCCGGCGCCAACCAGTAACAATGTTTTAAAGCCCAGCACCGGCGTGGCGGCGGCGCCCATAATTGCTAAGAACGCAAAACCAAGAAGTGTCTGGACAATGCCGCGGGTGGCTTCGCTGCTGCCAAAAAGCGTACTCTGGTTCTTCTCATTGCCAAGGTTGCGGATACCGTTGAGATAAGCGGACCACAAGGTCGCAATGCCAAAGAAACCATAAAGAACGTGAATGCCGAGAAGCAAAACGTAGTTGGTTGTAAGAGCAAAAGCAATGGTCAATACAACAAAAGCGGCTAAGGTAATATTGATCAGCTTTCTTAAGGAGAAGCGGTTTGCCAACAAACCGCCGATGGGATACGAGGCGACGCTGGCGATATTCACAGCGGTGGCCAAGAAACCCATTTGTGTATCATTGAGCTGTAAGGCGGCCATCATCTGATCGTAAAAAGTATATCTCAGATAGGGCAATTGATAAGCAATGGCCACTGCTGCGCTGAGGATGATAAAAATCATCAATTTTTTAAAACCGAAATTTTTCATGCCTGTTCCTTTCCAAACTTTCTATATTTAAGAACAACATCATTGATATGAAAGATATGCTAAGGATATCAAACCGTCGATATCGCGGTAAGCTGATGACAAAAGAATATGAAATGAAGACAATGAGATCATCGCGGTGATTTCCGATGCAAGTGAAATGATCGGGTCATTCCTTTTTTATCACGATGCTGTTCAAGCCAAAGTACCAACGGGGAAAACCTCACCTTGATTTTCCCCGTTTCCTTTGTTTAAGCATTAGTGTTCATCTACATACTTTTTCAGGTCTGCTTCCACATCCGCGGGGAGCGAGGGTTCTTTATAATCGGCGAGAAGTTGTTTCCATTTGGCATTGGCAGCTTTTTCGATAGGCTGACTGCCATCGGCTTTCCAAAGCTCAATATTCTGTCTGTTGCTTAAGGTCGGCCGATAAAATTCTGTTCTGAAGTGATTGAAGGTATGTTCATGGGTGAGGAATTGGCCTTGAGGTCCAACTTCCTTGATCACATCGTAAGCAAGGGTATCTTCGTTGACAGCGACACCCTGATCAATGCGTTTGATGTAACCGATGATTTCGTTGTCAACAATGAGTTTTTCAAAAGAAGTCGTGTTATAGGTGTCGATGATCCCGGCGCTATGGAGGATGAAGTTGCCGCCGGCCATTTGGGCCATCATCAACGTAATGGAGGATTCATAGGCGGCCTGGGAATCCAGCATCTTGCTGTCGGAAAGACCACCGCTGATCCGGCAGGGAATCTGATAGTATTTCGCCAGCTGGCCGTTGACCAGGGAAACCACGGCGTCTTCAGGGGAACCGATGGCAAGGGAGCCGGTGGCCATTTCGGCGTTGGAGCCGGAGGCGGAATAGACGATGGGTGTACCGGGGTTCACGCACTGGGCCAGGATGATACCGGCCAGCACTTCAGCGTTTTGCAGGGAGACGAGACCAGCCACTGTGGCGGGGGTGGTGGCGCCGGCGATGGATAAGGAGTTGACGAGCTGAGGCTGTCCCATTTCGGCGTAAGCGATAATGGCGCCGGCCATCTTATCGTCGTAGCTTAACGGCGTCAGGGTGCAGGGAATCGAGGCGATCACAGGTTTTTCCTTGATGGCGTCAAGACCACCGAAAACCATCGCCGCCATTTCAATGGATTCCTTTGCCGCTTCGTACCCAAGGACACTGCCCATCAGGGGTTTGTCGCTGTACTTCAAGGTGTTGTAGACCATGACGTTGTGACGGATGTTGGCGTCGACGTCGCAGGGTTCACAGGAGATATGACTCTGAATGTCGAGGTATTGGAGCTGATCGACAATTTTGACGATGTTGATAAAATCTTCCAGTTTGCCGGTGCGGCGGCCGCGATCCAAATCGAGGACGTAGGGGGAACCGTAGGGACCGACATAAGCTGTTTTTTCACAGGTAATTTCCACATTCTTTTCAGGATTTCTGGCGTAAAGCGTAAAGGATGAAGGAACCGTCTTTAACTTTTCTTCCACCATTTTTGGGGGGAAATAAACCGTATGGCCTTCTACCTTGGCCCCATGTTTTGCTAAAAGATCTCTGGCGGGTTCATAACTAAATACAATCCCCACATTTTCCATAATCCGTAAAGAATTGGCATGGATTTGTTCAATTTCTGCTTGTGTCAAGAGTTGATAACGTTGCATTTTGTACCTCCATTATAATAATAAGCTACTCTCATTAAATGCAAATTCGATACCAGAATTTTGGCCAACTGCAAAATATTTTAGATTCCCCAGCATAAGATCGCTATTTTTTCGGCGGATGTCTCATAGAGAGAAATCTTTGTCCAAAAATAGGGAAAAATTGCGCATTATTTCGCAAAATAACGCAATAAACGCAAAATTTCGCAAAATTTGCCCTTTAATCCAAGCATTGAAAAGATTGTCCTCTGTCCATTTGCCTCCCCGGTTACACCGGGGAGGCAAAAAACAAGGGAAAGTTTGCCCGATATGTCGGACGCTTACATCTTTTCGATTGAATCGAGCAATTCCCGGCTGATGCCCTGTGCTGTGAAGATATCTTTGATTTTGTCGAGAACAGCCTGATCACAAACGGGGGCTTTTGCTTGATAAAGATCCATCAACTGATCATAACGTTTTTCAATGTTGATTTGATACTGATGAGCCGGATCTGTAACATTGCCTCTGGAGCATACCGTAGGCGCAAGGGGTTCGGTATGGCAATATTGGAAAGTATGGTCCTTCGTAAGGTATTCACCGTTATGGCCAACTTCATCAATGAGATCAAGGGGGATGGTATCATCGTTGATCTCAAATTCTTTTAAATATTTGTGGACATAACGGATAACTTCAAAGTCGGAAATTACCTTTTCATAGGAAGTATAGGAATAACCGTCTAAGATACCGGCGGAATGGATGATAAAGTTGACTTTATTTTGACAGCAGGCGAGATAGGTGAGAAACGATTCCATACCGGCTTGGGCGTCGACGACTTTGGAATCGGTGAGGGCGCCTAGAGGCTGTCCCCCGGCCTTACGGTGTAAAGGAACAAGAATACCACGCCTTTCC
>CALFRX010000100.1 GCA_937919295.1 uncultured Peptococcaceae bacterium
GCAGAAGCGGCAACCGAGGACAGTGTGCCCAGCCATGCCGTTTGGCTTACGAGCTGATGGATGCTTACGGCAACGCAAAAAACAAAAAACCCCTTCATCTTTTGAGCCCCAAAGACCTTAATACGTTAGAGGAATTGGGAGAGTTGATGGACGCAGGGGTCACCGCGTTAAAAGTGGAGGGCCGTATGCGGCGGCCGGAATACGTGGCCTCGGTGGGCCGCGTTTACCGCCGTGCCATTGACCGGCTGCTCTTGGGAGAAGCTGCGGTGTCCAGTGATGATCAATTGATCGTCAAACAAGTCTTTAACCGGGAGTTTACTCCGGGTTATCTCCACGGCAATCCCGGCCTTGGGCTGATGAGTCATCTAAAGCCCAATAACCGCGGCCTGTTTTTGGGCCGCGTCAAGAAGACTGCCGGTAAGATCATCACTTTATCGCTGGAGCATGATTTAAGTCTTAATGACGGGATTGAGATCTGGGTAAAGGTGGGCGGACGCTTGGGCTCCCTTGTTTCCGATCTTCGCGTTAATAAAGAAAAAGTCACCACGGCGCGCGAGGGGGAAACCTGTGAAATCATGCTTCCCGGCCGCATTTCCGTGGGGGACCGTGTTTTTAAAACCTATGACAGCAAGCTGATGCGCTCGGCGATAAACAGCTACGAACATTTGGACAGCGATATTCTCCTTGATTTTACCGTCATTGGCAAAAAAGGGGAAGCGCTGACCGTTATCGCAAAGGACGCTTTGGGCCATGAGGTAAAAGTGATCTCTCCCTATGTGGCGGAAGAGGCTAAAAATCAGCCTACCGACTATGATTTGGTGAAAAAACAGCTCTCCCGCCTCGGCGGCAGCGGCTATGCCTTGGGCGGCCTTGTTCTTGCCATTGACGGCAATGTGATGATTCCGTCCAGCGTGTTGAATCAGATACGCCGGGACATCGTAGTGAAATTTGACGAGATGATCTTTGCCGTCTATCCCCCGGTGAGGAATTATATATTTCAGGAAGAGAAAAAAAATGCGCTGCAAATCAGCGATGAGCGGAAAAAGAACAATGTACCGCTGCTGCGGGTAAAAGTTGCCGACATCCATCAACTGAAAGCGGCCATAGAAGGCGGCGCCGAGGAGATATGCCTCGCGCCCCATTTTGCTTTCGCTTTCCCTGATAGGGCCGAAAAAGAAGAATTAAAAGCGTTGACGGCGCGATATGAGGATCAATTGCTATACGCGCTGCCCCAGGTCAGTCAAAACGGCAAAGACAAGAATTTTTATGGCCAGATAGAATCTGCTATGGACTGCGGCATGCGCGGGTTTTTGGTGGGGCAGGCCGCCGATATCCGGCTCAAAGAAACGTACCCGGAAATCAAAACCGTCTGCGCCGATTTTTCCGCCAATGTTTTTAATCGTTATACGGCGAAAGAACTTTTCGATATGGGCTTTTCCTCGCTGACGGCATCCGTTGAAATGACCAAGGAACAGCTGGAGCGGTTTGCCAAAGGACAGGGCAGACGGGAAGTTATGGTTCACGGCGCTATGCATATGATGATCAGCCGCCACTGTTTGATCGGGGCCGTCGCTGGCAAGGATAAAACAAAGGTGCCATGCGGTCTTTCTTGCCACGGCTGCCGGTATCATCTGAAAGACCGTATGGGTATGCTCTTTCCTGTGGTTGGCGATCTTTATCACAATATGCACATCTTTAATTGCCGTGATCTCTGCCTCATCGATGAGCTTGACGCATTAAAAGGCTTCTCCTTTTGGCGGATTGAAGGCCAATTTTATGATATTGGTTCTTTGAAGGAAATCGTTTCTCTCTACAAAACCGGCAGAGAACAGGTGCTTTCCGGTACGGCGTACCAAAAAGAGCTATTGCTGGAAGAACTGAAAAAATACCCCAACAACGGTTTTACCAAAGGACATTTCCACCGTGGAGTTTTGCATGAATGAAAAGACTTTAAAAAAACTGGAATACGATAAGATCATTGCTTTTCTAATAGCGGAATGTGGTTCTCCTCTGGGCCGGGAAAAGGCCGAAAAGCTGCTGCCCCACAGGGATAAAATCATCGTGGAGGGTTGGCAGAAGGAGACAAGCGAAGCAAGGAATATCTTGATTTACCAGCCGAATTTCGGTTTCGCCGGGATTAAGGATATCCGGGGCGCCATTGCCTTGGCCGACAAAAACGGCATCCTCGACGGTCATCATCTCCTGGATATCATGGATACCACGAGGGCGGGAAAACGCGTGAAAACCACCGTGAGCCAGATGAAAGAGGATTATCCCATCATCAAAGGTCTATCGTCCCGTATTGTTTTTATCAATTCCCTGGAAACGGCCATCGGAGAGGCCATCGGCGACGACGGCGCTGTATTGGACAGCGCTTCTTCCGTCTTGGCGGATATCCGCAGAAAGATCCGGCGCACCCACGAGCGGGTGCGGGAAAAACTCGAGCATCTTTTAAGGAATTCCAGTCAGAATCAGTATTTACAGGAAAATATCATCACCATCCGCAACGACCGCTATGTGGTGCCGGTGAAGCAGGAATATCGAAATCAGGTGCCCGGTCTTGTCCACGACCAGAGCGCCAGCGGCGCTACACTCTTTATCGAGCCCATGTCGGTGCTGGATCTTAACAATGACCTGAAAAAACTTAGAAGTGATGAAGAGCAAGAGGTTAACCGTATTTTACTGCGTTTGTCCGGCCTTGTCGGCGTTCACAGCGACGAACTGAAAGCCAATCTCGCTCTTTTGGCCGATCTCGACTTCATCTTTGCCAAGGGAAAACTGAGTCTAAAACAAAACGCTTATGAGCCTCTTTTGAACGACCGCGGCGAAATCCATCTGAAGCAAGCCCGGCATCCCCTTTTGGGCGACCGGGCCGTCGCCATCGACCTTGAAATGAAAAACGACCTTAACGGGATCATCATCACCGGGCCCAATACCGGAGGAAAAACCGTATCTCTGAAGATCGCCGGTCTTTTTGTGCTCATGGCCCAGGCGGGTCTGCATCTGCCCACTGCGGATCGAAGCAGCGTCGCCGTGTTTCGTGGCGTCTACGCCGATATCGGCGACGAACAAAGCATTGAACAGTCGCTGAGTACCTTTTCTTCCCATATGGTCAATATCGTCGATATCCTGAAAAAAGCGGGTAAAAACAATTTAGTGCTCCTGGACGAGTTGGGTGCCGGTACCGACCCGGTGGAAGGGGCGGCGTTGGCCATCGCCATCATCGAAATGCTTCTCACAAAACAGGCGAAAGTGATCGTTACCACCCATTATAGCGAATTAAAGGCCTATGCCTATAATCATGCCCATCTGGCCAACGCCAGCGTTGAATTTGATATTGATACCCTGCGCCCCACTTACCGTTTGCTCATGGGGGTTCCCGGACGCAGTAATGCTTTTGATATTGCTTTAAGCCTCGGCGTGGATCAGAGTGTGATCAAAAAGGCCGATGAATATATGTCCAAGGAAGCGAAAGAAGTCAATGATTTTCTCAGCAACCTGGAAACGGGCCGGGCTGAAACGGAAAAAGCAAAGCGGGAAGCGGAGGAGCTCAAGGGCCGCCTCTTAAAGAAC
>CALFRX010000101.1 GCA_937919295.1 uncultured Peptococcaceae bacterium
CCCGCCGCGGCGGGCGTCAAAAGGCAACGACGCGGCCAGCGGATCCGTGGCCAAGGACAAAGCTTGCATGTTCATGAAACCGGCAACAGACAGCGCGTTAATCGCCGCCTCGGCGCCGCCGGCGATCATCACCTCGGCATAACCGTGACGGATGGCCCGCAGTGCCTCGCCAATGGCGTTGCTCCCGGAAGCGCAGGCGGTGACTGCCGGTGTAACCGCGTTTTTACAGCCGAAACGCATGGCGATCATCCCAGCGGCCATATTGGCGATCATCATCGGCACAAAGAAAGGGGAAATTTTACGGGGCCCTTTGGCCAACAATTTCGTGTGCTCGTTGACGAGGGTGTTGATCCCGCCGATGCCGGTGCCGAAAGATACGCCGAACCGCTCCGGTGCGACGGTTTCGGCAACGCCGCTGTCAGTCATGGCCTGGGTCGCGGCGGCCACGGCGTATTGGCTATAAAGATCACTGTGGGCGGCGTCGATTTTATCCATATAGGACAAGGGATCAAAATCCTTTACTTCAGCAGCGACTTTTACTTTAAAGTCCGCGGTGTCGAACCTTGTTATTTCACCAATGCCGCATTGACCGACCTTCAATTGAGACCAAAAAGTATCTTTATCATTTCCCAAAGGCGTGATGACACCCATACCGGTAACAACCACTCGGTTCATATCGTTCTCCTTTTCCCTATTTTGTGCTTTTCTTCATTGTCGGCAAAACCGGCAAGCATATCTTGAGCCGCCGCGCAGAAATCAGGGCGGCGCTTTTGCAGATTGAGCGGCCGCCGGGAAGCGGCATCGAGAAAGCAATGGCCGCTTTCTCCTTTGACCGCCAATTTCCGATCTTTCTCGGTGTAGACCTCATAATGAAAGACGGCGCGAATGCCGTTGAAGAATACCAACGCGGTAACAATTTCCACGGTTTCGCCAAAGGTCAGAGGCAGCAGATACGCTACCTCCACATGGGTCACCGGCATCAAAATTCCGTCCTTTTCCAGCTCCTCATAGGGTAAACCCCACTGATCCATGAAGTCCACGCGGGCCTCTTCAAACCAGCGAATATCATTGGCGTGATGAACGATGCCCATCTGATCGGTTTCGTAATAATGAACCCTGCGCAAATAGGGTTTATGTTCACATTTCATCTCTTTGTTCCTTATGATTACTGCCCGTACCAATGCGGCGAAAACGGTCGTACCTGTTTTCCGTCAATGCGTCCACGGGGAGCGCGGCAAGATCCGCCAATTCCTTGGCGATTTTTTCCCGCAGACCGTCGTAAAAGTCTGCTTTGCCGATTTCCTTTTCACTGACGACGCTCTCGATAACCTTCATCCGCTGCGCGTCTTTGGCGGTGAGCTTCAAACATTCCGCGGCGTCGGCGGCACGGGCAGCGTCCTTCCAGAGGATGCTGGCGCAGCCTTCGGGGGAAATCACCGAATAGATGGCGTTTTCCAGCATCCAGACGCGGTCCGCAACGCCGAGGGCGAGAGCGCCGCCGCTGCCGCCTTCGCCAACAAGAATCGAGATCACCGGGGTTTTCAGCACCATCATCTCCATTAAATTTTCGGCGATAGCCTGCCCCTGGCCGCGTTCCTCGGCTTCGATGCCGCAATAGGCTCCGGAGGTATCGAGAAAGCAAACAACGGGACGCTTGAATTTTTCCGCCTGTTTCATCAGACGCAAGGCCTTGCGGTAGCCTTCGGGACCGGGAGCGCCGAAGT
>CALFRX010000102.1 GCA_937919295.1 uncultured Peptococcaceae bacterium
TTGGTGATAAAGCCTAAATAAAGGCCGGCCCCAAAAAATCGCCTTGAAACCGATAAAGTAGCAGATCAGGATAAGGGGACCGGTAACGCTACAAGCATGGCCGCTGGCCCTGCGCTGAAATACCTTGTTCAGCAGAAGCAAAACCACAAGGGAAAGCAGGTAGGTACTGGCAATCAGCAAAAATCCAGGGCCGCCGGCGATGATCGCGTAAAGGGCCAAAAGAGGATAACTCACCGCAGTCATGAGGAAAGCAAAGTTGCGCTGTCCCTCCCTACCCTGCTTTTTCAAAGACGGCAGCAGATAGGAAAGAGGATAGGCCAATGACGGCAACACAGACAGGAAAAACACGGTCAACCACAGTTCCTTTGCGCCGGCGAATACCCCCGGTTTGCCGTAATAGACGCATAACGCAAGGGCGAGGGCCATCATCGGCGGCACGGAGATGATCCGCACGGCTTTGGCAAATTTTTCTTTCATCTTGTTTCCTTCCTACTGTTTCAAATCTTTATCCATTCTATTTTAGCAAGGGGAAAAAGAGATTGCAAGAAAACACGTTGCACAAAGAAAGCAAACTGTACGGATTCTTCGGGGTTTCTTCGGGATTATGCGGAATCCGTTGGAATCCTTGCCAAGAGGTACCGGCGGCCACCCCTTAGGCGATGGCTGATTCGCCGCAAAGTGATCATTGAAATTTTTCATCTGTTATCTTATAATAAGGAAAATACAGATAGGAAAAGGAGGCATCATTATGGGTCGCTTACAGGGGAAAACCGCCATCATCACCGGGGCAACCAAAGGCATTGGCGAAGCCGCGGCCAAGCTCTTTGTAGAAGAAGGGGCAAATGTTGTGGTCTGCGGCCGCAAGGAGGAAGACGGGAAACGTATCGTTGCCGCACTGGAAAGAGATGCTCCGGGGAAGTCTATCTTTTGCTGTCTTGATGTGGCAAAAGAGGCTGATTGGGTCAAAGCCCTAACCCTGACCAAAAAGACCTTCGGCAAGCTCCATATTCTCATCAATAATGCCGGTATCAGCTACCGGGAAACAGTGGCGGAAACCACCATAGAGTCGTGGCAGACGACGCTCAACACAAACCAGACCGGCGTCTTTTTGGGCATGAAATACGCCATTGAGGCCATGAAAGAACACGGCGAACCCTCCTCCATTGTCAGCACCGCTTCGGTGGACGGCATCATGGGGGACGCCGCTTTTTTCTCCTACTGCGCGACAAAAGCGGCGGTGGAGGCCATGACCAAATGTGCTGCCCTCTACTGCGGTGAAAACGGTTTGCCCATCCGCGTCAATGCCGTGGCGCCTGGTTATGTTTTAACGCCCATGGCCTACGAAGACGCCAAACAGAATGGCCAGACCATCGAAGAATACAGCGCGGATTCCATCGCCCTCCATCCCATCGGGCGTTTGGGAACGCCCCTTGATATCGCCTACGCCTATCTCTATCTAGCCAGCGACGAAGCGTCTTTTGTCACCGGCACCACCTTGGTGGCAGACGGCGGCTATACCTGCCGCTGAAAATGGACCAAAGAAAGGGGCTCCTCACGGGATCCCAAACAAGAGGAAAGCTGGTTTCTGAAATAAGAAATCGGCTTTTCTTTTGTGCAATGCCTTTTTTGCCGTCTCCAGCACCGGCAAAGGAGGAATCGACAGGAGAAAGGGCCTAAAAAAGCTCTCCCAAAAACAGATTGGCAAGGCCTCCCTATTTTAGTATATTGATACAGTATGATTACCCCAAAGGGTTATAGAAGGAGTTAAAACGTGAACAAAACTGAAATGGTAGAAGTAAAATCCGTGGTTTGCAATCCCAGCGCCATCGGCCTTTTTGGGTTATTTGATTTTCACCTTGATCATGACCATGGGCGCGGTAAAAACAAATAAGACCCTGCTTGTGATCTTTATTCTCATCGATCTACTATTCCTGGGACTGACCTTAACCACCTTTGGCGTGGCGGAAGAAGCCTCTCATCTGCTCGCCACCATTTCCGAACTGTGCATTGCCATTGTCAGCTTCTTCGGTGTTGGAAAAGAAATCTACTTGCCCAATATAAAAACTAAATAACGTTTTTTGAAAAAGACAGAAAAAGTTCTCTTTTCTATGAAAAGCCGCCTTTGGATTCTCTTCCATACGCGGCTTTTGTCTACGGTCTGAGCCTGAACCTTTTGGTTCAGGCTTTTTATATCAAATCATTGACTTTCACAGTGAAAACAAGTATACTTCGTATAGAAATCATTCTATATGAGGTCTGCCATGGAACCATCCGATACAAATCAAATGAAAATCTTAAAAGCATTGGCTGATCCGAAGCGGTTGCGTATTATTGCCATGCTCTCCTCTAAAGAACTTTGTGCCTGTAAACTTCTGGAAGCCTTTTCCATCACGCAACCAACCTTATCCCATGACATGAAAGTCCTACTCAAAGCGAGACTCGTCAAGTCGCGGTCAATGGGCAAATGGAAGTATTATTCATTAGACAACGAAAATATCAGCAATTTTTATCAACAGTTGGGGCAGCTATTGTTCCCTGCATCAAAAACCGAACACCCTGCTTCGGATTTCCAAAAGAGGTGAATATTATGGGGCATTGTAAAGACTGCGGGATCTATGATGAAAAGAAAGGCGCCTGCTACCATTTTACCGTAGAACAGCAAGATTGCGTTTATTTCACGCCGATTCAATTCGACGACGATGAACGCCTATCTCCTGAAAATCATTGGCGGTTCAAAATCGCGGACATGAAAGCAAAATCCATGCAAGGGCCCGTATAAACGGAAATCGTCACTCCTGTTTCGCCGCTTTTACCAGTTCGGATCAAGGGGGTTAACGCCCCATACCTGGATCAGATCGAATTTCCCGCTTTTTAGCAGGGAAGACGGCGTAACCGGGAAATTGCGGCTGGAGACGTCGATGCCGAAATGAGCATAGGCTTCATAGACCAGATAAGCGCACTGGGTCGCATCGGTATCAACGCCGATCCCGAAGAGTCCGGAGATGAGACGGTAGTCGTCACCGACTAAATCGTCTTCGGCATAAGCGGCCACGGCAGCCCCCAGTTCTGCCGGGCTCATGTCGGCCTTTGCCGCGGCAGCTTCACTGATCCTTAGCTGCATACCGGTGGGATAACCGCCCCAGGCGGAGGCGGTGGTCAGAGAGGCCGGAGCGCCCATCACGGTGGCTTCCAAAACATTTTCTTCCGCGCCGCCCAGATAAAGCCCGGAATGGCCGTGACGGTAACACAGGGTATGGGTACTCTTGGTCAATAAAACGTCGCCTGCTCTAAGATCATAAAGCTGATAATACTGATTGCGCTCAAAGATCCGCTCTGTTTTGGAAAAGCCGGAAAGCACCTCGCTGTCAAAGGGGCTTTCCGCCAAAAAGCGCTGCTGATAACAGATCAGCGTCGCGGCAATATCCGGCGCTTCGGCCCAGATCAGGTCAATATCGGTTTTCGATAATCCGGTCTGTTGCCATAAAAGGTCGTAATCGCCGCCACTGAGCTCTTTTTTGGCGGCGATTTGCGTGAGATCCGCCTCCCAGGGCGGCACAAAGGTGACCGCCTGCTGTTCTGTGCGCCAAGTCAGGGCAAAGACGATCACGCAGAAAAAAGCGAGCACGACCAATAGATAAGCAACGATTTTTTGAATGCGGTACTTCATGCTCCTATTATATCACAGATTCTAAAAAAAACACGGAAAAAACAAGGAGGGTGCCCCAAAAGTCTTTTTATGACTTTTGGGACACCCTCTTTAAACAACGTATTTCCGTAAATCGCCCTCTATTTCACCGACATCACATCTTTGTAATAACGGGAGTAGATCGCGGCGGCCTGGGCTCTAATGGCATCACCCTGAGGAGATAATTCCGTTAAACTGACACCCTTAATATAACCATGCCCCACGGTCCAGGCGACAGCTTCCCGAGCATAGGGAGAAACCGCGCCGCTGTCGACAAATCTGCTGAGATCCACCGGACTTGAAGATGCGTCCTCCTCCACAGATGACTGAAGGCCGGCGTAGCGGTAAAGAAACGTCGCCATTTGCTCTCTGGTGACATCGACATCGGGGCCAAAGCTACCGTTGTCCAGACCCAAAGCGATACCCTGCTTCGCCCCCCAGGCTACGGCTTGAAAATACCAGTCGTTCTCCTTTACATCGGAGAAGGGCATTTCCGTATAGGAGGAGAGATCGTCGCCGGAAAGGTTTGCCAGAATCTGCACGGCCATGGCTCTGGTGAGTTTCGTGTCGGGGGCAAAGGCATTCCCGGCCACTCCGCTCATGATACCGTGCTGATAAGCGAATTTCACATCCGAATAATACCATGTACTGTAATAGACGTCTTGAAAGGGCAGGGCGGCAAAGCCTTCTTCAAAAAGTTTTTCCCTGGCTGCGATGAAAGCGGCAAGGTAGTCGACACTGCCGGAAAAACTACTTCCCGTATCGCCATTGACCACCGCATTTCTGTCCCAGCGCAGGAAATTCATGGCCGCGGAAGCCGTCAGTTCATTTTTATAGTTGGGTAATGCGGCGGTAATCCCCTGGGATACCGGTAATACCGTATCCCGGTAAGCTGTTTCGACCTGTTCCACAAACTCATCATGGGCAATGAGGGCTTTGAACCAGCGCACCGACTTGGCCCACCATTTTTCCGCGCCGTCCATGCCAAAGTTCAATTCGGTCAGGTTGCCAAAGGAAGTGTCATAATCCCAAACCTGATCAAAATGGATTTTGTTGTCACCGGATAAGTCGCTGTCTTTATACAGATAGAAACTGCTGAAACCGGCATCAGGGTTTTTACACCATTCTTCCAGGAGATAGTGGAGCACAGCGGAGTCTACGTCAATATATTCGGTATACTGTTTGCCGCTGCTGTTATAGCCGGTCGGACTGTATATGGCGTCTTCCGCAGCCTGGACATAGGAGCGGATATATTCCACCTGGGCTTTGGAGGCGTATTCTGGGCTCTTAATGACCACGGGAACATTCTGCTTTGTCACAAAGCCGCTGGCCTCCTTCAGGTAACGGCCAGCATAATCGAATTCCAGCAGATAACC
>CALFRX010000103.1 GCA_937919295.1 uncultured Peptococcaceae bacterium
CATCTTGTGCCGCCCCTTTCTTTGCGAAAGAACCCCAATTCCGTTTTCTTGGTTAAATATATCTTAATACATCATACCGCGTTTTTCAATACGGCAAAAACATATAGGGTAAATACGCAGGGGACGCCTCGCAAGAGACGTCCCCGTTTTTTCGATCATCTAAATTTTATTTTCCTTTTCCATTTCAAGTTCAATTTCATAGCCGTCCTCTTTCAGGGCGGCAACGGCGTCGTCAAAACGTTCCTTTTTGACGAAGATATAATCTGTAGCAAAGGTAGAAATAACAAAAATGCTGATTTCTTTTGCCGCTAAGACCGCGGCGATTTTCGCCAAAACGCCGATCAGGGAAAAATCCAGCGTACCGCTAAGACGCATACCCCGCCAGCCTTCCTCCACGGCAAAGGCGCTCCGGGGCACCGCCGATGCGGGACAGACATAAGAAATTTCCGTATCGGTTCTGGCAAAAAAAGTAAAGGGTTGACGCCAATCGACGGTATCGCAGTTTCTTAATTGGCAGACAACAAATTCATCAGTCAGTATTTGCAGTTGCATAAGAACCTCTTTTTACGCTTTTTATCTATTTTGCCCCATTGTCCTCCCCTTGTCAAGAGAAGCCAAAAAGTCAAGATACTTTTTCCGCAGCCTCTTGCCGGTTTCCCTGCTTTTCAGCTGCTGTCCGTCAATGCTCCTAACGGGCATGACGCCCATCAGAGAGTTGGTGAGGAATAATTCGTCAAAACGGAACAGCTGCTCTTTTAAGATCGCCGCCTCCTTCACGGTTTCCGTATTCATAATGTGCTGCCGCATAATGCCGTTGAGCAAGCCGCAGGTCACCGCCGGTGTGCAGATGACGTTGTCTTTGACGCAAAAAAGATTGGATACGGCCCCTTCCGTCAGCAAACCGCCGGTATTTAAGAAGATCACTTCGTCATAGCCTGCCCTTTGGGCTTTCGTTTTTTCCAGATGATTATCGCCGTAATTCAGTGTTTTCAGATAGGTCAGCGGCGAAGATTCATTGCGCATGACCGTACTAAGCTTTATGGCTGCGCCCTGTTCGTACATTTCTGTTTTGTAGGGATTTTCTCTGAGGGAATAGACGATATTTTTCTCTGAGACAATCACCTTCACCGCCGCCCTGCGCCAGGTGGAGTCCACGGCGAGGGATCGGATCTTGGCCATCACTTCTTCACGGCAATAATCTTTATGTTCCACTTGCAATTGTTTCAGGGCATCCTCCAGGCGGCGCAAATGCTGATGGTAAAAAACCGGTTTTTTTTCTTCTATGGCGATGGTTTCAAAAGCGCCGAGACCGAAACGATAGCCATTATCCAATGCGATATGGGTCATAAAAACCTCCTGTTTTAAATAATTCCATAAAGGCCTTGCCTTTTTGCAGTGTTTCTTCGTATTCAAAGGTTGGCTCGGATTCGGCGGTAATGCCGCCGCCGATGCCGACGTGATAAACGCCATTCTGCCACACCGCGGTGCGAATCACGATATTGAAATCGCAGTCTCCGTTTAGGGAGATATAGCCAAGAGAGCCCGTGTACAAACCGCGGCGACTATGTTCCAAGGCGTCGATGATCTTCATTGCTTCGATTTTCGGCGCGCCGGTGATGGAACCGCCGGGGAACATGGCGCGGAGCAGACCGTCATATCCGCAATCTTCCTTACATAAGCCATTAATCGTTGTGACCAGATGAAAAACCGTGGCAAAGGTTTGCACCTCAAAGTGTTTTTCCACTTTCACGCTGCCGGCTTCGCAGATCCGGTTTAAGTCGTTTCGTTCCAAATCGACGATCATCAAAAGCTCGCTTCTGTCCTTCGCCGATTGTGCCAATTCTTTTTTCAGCGCCGCGTCCTCCGCCGCTGTCGTCCCCCGTTTCCGCGTGCCTTTGATCGGCTTTGTCTCGATGACACGGTTCTTCATCCGCAGAAACCGTTCCGGGGAGGCGCTAACCACCTTTACGTTGCCGTAATGGCAGTAACCGCCAAAGGGAGACGGGTTACTTTGGCGCATCCGCCGAAACATGGTAAAAGGCGGCATCTCGCTTTTGATCATCATTTTTTGGGTCATATTGGCAATGTAGATATCCCCCTCCACAATATGCTCCATCATTTCTTTAACAGCCTTTTTGTAATCTTCCTTGGTAAAATCAAAGGATATCGTGGCAGCGTAATCAGAAATCTCCGTCCTTTGCTCCGGCACCGTCTTGATCAGCTGATTCAGGCGGCGCAAACTTTCTTCCGCCGGATAAAGTATCCCCCTCGCTGTCGCCGTATACGTATGCTGCCAATGATCGTAGATGATCAGGTTTTCATAAAAACAAAACAGGGCTTCCGGCATATCGATTTCTTTTTGATGGCGGCTTTTGATTTTCTCAAACTTACGTCCATAGTCATAACTAAAATAGCCAATACCGCCGGCAATCAGCGGCAATGTTGTCTCATTTTCTTCAAAGTGAGCGGCGACATAGGCGGAAAGCCGTTCTTCAAAGGAGCCCTTAACGGCGCGGTTGTTTTCATAGGTAACGCCGTCTTTTTCCGTTAAAATCAGGTAAGGATAAAGACCGATGATGGAAAAACGGTTGTTTTCGTCCTGTTCCCCCTTATTTTTATTTAATGAAGAATCAAGGATGGCCGTCATCGGCAGCTCCGCGACGCGCTCATACAATGCCGCAAGTTTTAGCTGCCAAGCTGTTTGCTCTACTACCGTTATCATGCTGTCACCCCCTCACAAATATGCATGAAGTTCTTTAGCAGGCGATGACCGTATTCCGTCAACACTGCCTCAGGATGAAACTGCACGCCGTAAATGGGCAGGTTTTTATGGCGGATTGCCATGATTTCTCTATCCTCGGCCACGGCACACACACATAAGCAAGCAGGCAGCTGCTCCCTGTCAACGACAAGGGAATGGTAGCGCGTTACTTGAAAGCCTTTGGGAATGCCTTGAAAAAGACTGGACGCGTCATGATATACCGCGGAAATTTTACCATGCATGGGTTGTTTGCCCTTTCTAATGACACCGCCGTAATGGTAGGCAATGGTCTGATGGCCAAGGCAAACGCCGAGGATCGGCACTTTATGCTCAAAAAAAGAAAGGACGGACAGGGAGGCGCCGCTGTCTTCAGGCCGCTTCGGGCCGGGAGAAATGATAATCCCCTGCAGCTCTCCTTTTTTCCATAAATCTTTTAAATGCTCTTCCTCGACTTCGTCGTTGCGCAGCACCAGCACATCGCGGCCAAGTTCGCGGCAGTAAGCCACCAGGTTGTAGACAAAAGAATCGTAATTGTCGATCATCACATACATGAAGGGTTCCTCCAAGTAATCTAAAAATAAAAAACCGAAGATAAAAACACTTTTATCTTCGGCAGTATTCTGGATTCCAGGCACACCGTACCATATTTATTTTCTATAATTTAACCGATTTTGGCTGTCCTGTCAAGCCCCCTTACCAAATTCCCAAGACTTTTTGGAGCAGCAGGCTGACGATGGCAATACAGACCCAGCAGATAAAACCGAGGGCCAGCGGTTTACCGCCGGATTGCACGAGCTTCACAATATTCGTGTTGAGGCCGATGGCGCTCATTGCCATCACAATGAAGAATTTACTGAGTTCTTTCAAAATGGAGAAGACGTCTTCGGCCACAGTTAAGGCCGTGCCGCTGAAAACCGCGGTAAAGACAGTGGTGATCAGTGAAGCGAGTATAAAATAAAGGATAAACATGGGAAATATCTTTTTGAAAGAGACCGCGGCACAATCTTCCGCCTGATCCCTTTTGGCTTTCCTCATCTGATAAAAAGCTAAGATCAGCGTAATGGGGATGATGGCTAAAGTTCGCGTCAGTTTGACGATGGTGGCATAGCTCAAGACAGCGCCGTTGGTACCGTGGAGCATATCCCAGGTGGCAGCTGCCGCTGTCACCGAGGAAGTATCGTTGATGGCCGTCCCCGCAAAGAGGGCAAAGCCTTCGTTACTCATATGAAGCAGACCGCCAAGGGTGGGAAAGATCACGGCAGCAATAACGTTAAAGAAGAAAATCACGGAAATCGATTGGGCGATCTCTTCATCGCTGGCCTTGATCACCGGCGCGGTGGCGGCAATGGCGCTGCCGCCGCAAATGGAGGAACCGACACCGATGAGGATGGAGATTTTTCCCGGTATGGACATCATCTTCTGCATGAAAAAAGCGACAATCAATGCCGTGGAAATCGTGCTTATAATGATGGGCAGCGATGAAAGACCTACCTTACCGATGGTGGCGAGGTTCAAACCGAAACCCAAGAGGATGATGGCGTATTGCAGAATTTTCTTTGCGGTAAAGGAGATCCCGGCGTTGAATTTCCCCCGGTCTTTTAAAAACAGCGCCGCGACCATACCGATGAGGATGGCGATGACCGGCGCGCCGATGATTTTCAATTCCTGAAAAGATGCCACCACCAGCCAGGCCACAAGGGCAATGCAAAAACATAACAACAGCCCTTTTCCTTTTTCTTTGATCCATTCCATTTTAAAGTCCCCTTTCGATGTCATTTTTCTGTCTTTTCTTAATGATCATTATACCCCTTGCAATGTTATTTGTAAAATGCTATTATTATTATAATTTCATAGCTATTTATCTATATACAAGGAGGTCTACGATGACCATTCGCGATCTGGAGATCTTTGTCGCCGTAGCGGAAACCGGCGGTATCGGTACGGCGGCCAAAAAACTCTATATTTCCCAGCCCACGGTCAGCCACGCGATTTCCCAAATCGAAAAGGGCTACCATGTGAAATTATTTGAACGGCTTTCCAAAAAGATGCTGATTACCGCCACGGGCGAGGAATTCTTACAGTATGCCCATCATAGCCTCAATCATTTCAAAAATATGGAGCATTTTCTGTATCACGCTTCGGAGCAGCAGACGATTCACATCGGCGCTTCCCTCACCGTAGGCGGCTTTTTTCTGACGGATATGATTTCCGGCTTTGAACAGGAGCACCCCCATCTTCGCGTCAGAGTCTATATTGATAACACAAAAAAAATCGTCCGTCAGCTTTTAGACGGATCCCTCGATATTGCTGTTTTGGAAGGCGACACCCTTTCTGCGGAAACCGTCACAGAGGTCGTCTACGAAGATAAAATGGTGCTGATCTGCGGCAAAGAGCACCCCTTTGCGAACAGAAGCTCCATCCGCCTGCAAGAGCTAAAAAATGCGGACTGTGTTCTAAGGGAGGAGGGCTCAGGCACGCGGGATTTTTTGATCAGGCTCACGGAAAAGCAGGGCATCCCCATTGTTGAAAAATGGGTCTGCCACAGTTCCGACGCCATCCTCAATATCGTCAGTGCCGGACAAGGCGTTTCCATTATTTCCGAAGCCATTGCCGCCCATGAACCGAGAGTGGTTCAGATTCCCCTTGAAGACGCGGTGATGACCCGTAAATTCCGTATTGTTTACCACAAAGATAAGTTCATTTCCTCGGCGCTAAAAGAGTTCATAACCGAAACAAGATCCTATTTTCATAAGGTTCAGCTGTAAAAAAGATCACCCGTTTGCCAGCGGGTGATCTTTTATTTGCTAACATTTGTGCCAATGCGTCCATTTCCTTGATCCCCTTCTCTTTAAAGGAAAGAAAGCAGTTTCTTGATATCCTCTTCTTTCGTGGCCCAACTGGTGATAAGGCGGATCACCGTATGATTTTCGTCATACTTTTCCCAGTATTCGAAACTGGCCTTTTCGGCAAGAGCGGCCAGCGCCCGGTTCTCCATAACAATGAACTGCTGATTCGTCGGGGAATCAAGGTAAAAGGCGCACCCCTTCTTTTTCAAACCGTCCTTTAAGATTGACGCCATCTTGTTGCCGTGAGCGGCCAATCTGAAATAGAGCTCGTCACTGAAAAGCGTATCAAACTGGATGCCCAAAACCCAGCCCTTGGCCAACAGCGCGCCGTGCTGCTTGATCTGGGTGAAAAAGTGGGGTACGAGATGGGGATCGGGAATCACCGCGGCCTCGCCAAAAAGAGCGCCCACCTTGGTACCGCCGATATAAAAAGCGTCGCAGAGCCCGGCGATATCCTCTAAATTCAGATCGGCGCCTTTTGCCGTTAAGGCGTAGCCCAGGCGGGCGCCGTCAAGATAGATTTTCAGCTGAAAGCGATCGCAGACAGCACGTAAGGTAGCAAGCTCCGCTTTTGTATAGATGGTTCCGTATTCCGTGGGCTGGGAAAGGTAAATCAGCCCCGGCGGCGTCATATGCTCATGGGTCTCATCGTTGTAAAAGTCAATCAGGTATTGCTCCACCGAGGCGACGGTGAGCTTGCCTTCTTTTCCCGGCAGAGTAATGACTTTATGACCGCAATATTCGACAGCGCCGGCCTCATGCACACTGATATGCCCCGAGGTAGCGGCAATCACCCCTTCATAGCGGTTTAACAGTGCGTCAATGAGCAAGGCGTTGCTCTGGGTGCCGCCCGCCAAAAATTTCACCAAAGCTTCCGGTTTGCCGCAGGCCTCGGCGATTTTCCGCGCCGCGCTTTCGCTGTAGGGATCAAAACCGTAGGCCGTGTTTTGCTCCTCTTTTAGCTTTAGCAAGCGCGCCAAAATCTCCGGCGCCGCCGTTTCCATGTAGTCGCTGTCAAAATGTAACATCGTGATTCTCCTTATTTTCCTCTGCTTGACGCGGGTAAAAACCCTTCAAATACAATAATATCAAAATATTTTTCGGCATAGTTCAGCTCTTCTTCGTTACGGATGGTCCAGGCCGCCGTCTTTGCCTGAAACAGATTACGACTGATGACCAAAGGTAACTTTTCCGCCGCGCGAAAATCATAAGCGATAAAATCCGGCTTGGATATACAGTTGGTCAACAGGTTGGTTTGAGCGAATTTTACAAACCAGGATTCTTTTCGTTGCTTCCAAGGATCGAAAAAATCCATGGAAAGCTGTCCCCTGAGTACATCGGGCTCATTCTTTTTGAACCACTGGAGCACAATGGGAGAAAAGGAAATGAGAACGTAATCCCCTTGATATTTTTTGAGCTTCGTCATGGTCTTTTGACAAAGCGCGTTATCATCGCCGCCGCTTTTGATTTCTACCACCAGCGGCACTTTGCCGTCGATGAGGGTCAGCGCTTCTTCCAGCGTTGGTACCCGTTGATCCGATTGGAAAAGCGGGTAAAATTGAATTTCCGCCACGGTCAGATCAGCGATTTTTTTATTGACCCCGGCGACCCGCCGGAGGGTGGCATCGTGAATGACCACGGGAATGCCGTCTTTCGTGAGACGTACATCAAGTTCGATACCGTATCCCCCCTGAATTGCTTTTGTAAAAGCGGCCAAGGAATTTTCCGGCGTGTCGCCTTTGTTATCGTGTAAGCCGCGATGGGCGATCCGCCGGTTTTCAAAGGGCTGCAAACGCCGGTAGCGTTCTTCATCATGATTGGGTTTCATGCAATATAGCGCGGCGGCGGCGGCTGAAGCAGCAGCTGTAAAAAAACGTCTTTTTGACATAGGCTTCTCCCTCCGAATTTCTAAGAAAAAAGCACCGAAACCTCAGTGCTTCACATGCGGTTATTTGATTTATAAGTGTGAAACTTTAGACTTATTCGAAATGTGACCGGCTTCTCAATTTATTTTACTTTAACCACAGGCTCATGTCAATGAAACCGGCTCGACTATTTTATTTGCAGAATATCAACCCAGGTTCGTATTTTTATTGAAACACACATAAATTAACAGAATTCAAAAATTCATTTCGGTAGATGGTATAGTAATTTTGCTTTTTGTTTATTATTTTGTTGACTGCCGAATTACATAATGCTATAATGAGACTGTAACCTTGAGCATGTGTATCAAAGAAAGGGGTATCTTCTATGGCGGAGCAAATGACTTCCCAGGAAAGATTCAATGCACTGTTGAAAGGCGAAGCGTTAGACAGAGTACCCGTACTCCCTTTTATGTTCGGACATATTGGCATCGTGAATGGTTTATCGATTGCGGATATTTACGAAAATGCAGAGGCAAGTTTTCATGCACAGACGCGGGCGGCGGAAATGTATGGGTATGAGCAGTTAAATATGTATGGATACGCCATGTATGGCGGTTGGGAATTCGGAGGAGAAGTAAAGCTGCCAAGAACCGAGGGCGAATGCCCGACGGTTACCCGGTACGCGGTAAAAACGTTGGAGGAAGCGCAAAAATTGGAAGTGCCGGAAAACTATTTGGAAGTCGGCAGCGTTCCCATCAATCTGGCTTTTTCTAAGCTCCAGGCAGAGCATCATTTACCCATATCCTTTTCCGCCAATGGGCCTTTGGATATGGCGGCCTGCATTGCCGGAGTGGAAAATCTGATGATGTGGATGATGGAATATCCCGATGTTGCACATCACATGTACCGTGTTTGCACCGATTTCAATTTAGCAATTTGCGATCATTGGCTCAAGGAATTCGGCGCGGAAAACATGATGCCCATGGTGGGGTGCGCCGTAGAAAGCAATAACCTCATTTCCCCCGGCTTCTTTGAGACCTTCGCCCTGCCCTATCTCAAAGAATTGGTGGAACATTTTGTGGAAAAGGGCATCCCCCATTGTTTTGTTCATATTTGCAGTCATCAGACGAAGAATCTACCCTATTATCAACAAATCCCCTGGCCGAAAAAGAGTATCTTTTCTTTCGGCATTGAAACTTCACTGAAAACGGCGGCGGAATTCCTGCCGGGGCATATCATCGGCGGCCATGTGGACCCACTTTTGATCCGTAAAGGAACTCCTGATGAAGTATTGGAAGACAGCAGAAAATCGGTGGAGGAAGGCAAAGTATTATCGGACTTTGCACTGATGCCGGGCTGCGACATTCCCGCCTATTCGGCGCCGGTAAATGTTTATCAAATGGTAAAAGCAGCAAAATTATACGGAAAGTATTGAGATCAAACATCAAAGGGAGCGAAGAGACAAAGCAATTTGCCTTTCCGCTCCCTTTTTTATCTTTTGTGCAAAGCGGCCTACCCTTAAAATACCGCCGCTACGTAATGGAGCACCGCCGTAATACCGACACTGTATAAAATGAGGGTCAGAGGCTTGCAGAGCAGAATAACGGTGATAAATTTGCTTAATTTCATTTTCGTCAGTCCCGCCAAATAACAGAGCACGTCATGAGGGGCACCGGGGATCAGGATCGTTAAAGTAAATATCTTATTAAACCTTTTTTGATCCTGACAGCAATCGATATATTTTTCAAAATACTTTTTGCTGACGAATTTTTTTACCAAAACACTGCCATATCGCCGGGAAAGCAAAAAAGACACCACACAGCCGAGGCAGATACCGAAATAATTATAGAGAAAACCAAACCAGGGGCCAAAAATCACAACCCCGGCAATGCAGCCCACCGTTGTCGGCAGAATCGCGATCACCACTGTGATGGCCTGAATGAGAATAAAAATGACCACAGCCCAAACGCCGAACCCCTCCACATAGCGAACAAAAGCCTCGGTATCGGTAAACACCCCGGATTTATAAATATAAACGCTGAAAATGATGAGAGCGACTGTGAGCAGAAGAATGATGAAATGATTAAAACTGATTGATATTTTATATTCTTTCATAAAGCCTAAACCGTTGTTTCCTTGTCCACATCACCTTTGAATTCTCCTGCGTTCTTTTCTGCATATACTTTTTGATGGCGTGATAGAAAAGCCGGTTGACGGGCGTTTCTATGTCGAATGCTTCACCGAATTTTTTCATAAATTTCATTCCTATCGCGTTTTTTCATTCAAATAGACAGCGTTGAGATTAAGGTTGTAATAGACGTTGTACTCATCGGGGCCAACATAGCCTTCAATGAGTTGAAAAACCACAAGGGCATCAAGGTCGTCGGTGTCAATCTTCAGTGACATATCTTTGATCGGGGCTCCTTGCGACTGGACGTTGGGATACGTCGCGGCGACCTGCTGGAGATAGGAAGAAAGGTCTTCCTCAACGATCACTGTGCCGTCGGACACAATTTTCAAGGTCGGGATCCCTTTATTAGCATCAGTAAGCCAGTAGATTTCATAAGTATGGTTTTCCCCTGCCACTGTCACAAAATCAGCGCTGTTAGGATCCATCGGATTAAAAATCAACGCCCAGCGGTAAGCGCTGACATCAATGGCCGAGGAAGTCAGATAGACCGAGGTAACAAAATTATCGCCAACGCCTTTGCCTTCCGAGGACCAGGTTTGCGCAAAACCGAGCTTTTCTTGAAAGATATCGCTTCTTGCCATCGCCGGATCGAACCAGGAAGGCAGCTTATCCTCGGGGAAACCGGCAAGATAAACCACGGCGTCGGTGATGTTTTCGCGCGCGCTAAGTTTTATTTCTCCGGACGCGGGAAGGAGTTCGCCGTCTTGCAGCATATTTTCCTCCACCAACAGCGTTGTCAGGCGGTTCGTCTGGGAGGCGATCGTTGTCGGTTGATAGCCGACAAAGGGTAAGACGGAAATAACCGCCAAAGCGCAGATCAAGAAGATAATGGGCAAATAAGCCTTGCTTTTTTTGATCAGGAGCAAAATTGAGGATACCACGGCAATCAGCCAAAGCAAGATAAAGTAATATTCACTGATTTTCAGTCCGGCAGCGCCCAATCTTTCGATCAGTGCCCAGGCTTCAAAAACAAGAATCACCAAGGCCCCGATGGGATAAATGCGCCGATAAAAAATAGCAATCGCCGTTTTATGGTGAGTTACCATTAAATAGAGCCACAACCCACCCAAGGTATAGGTGGCGGCAATC
>CALFRX010000104.1 GCA_937919295.1 uncultured Peptococcaceae bacterium
TTCCCAACCTTTTTCTTCTTGCAAAGAAAAAGTTCTCTTGTCTATGAAAAGCCGTGTTTGGATTCTCTCCCAAACACGGCTTTTGTCTACAGTCGGGAACGCCCATTTCTATGGGCGTCTGTTTTATCTAAACAATTTTTAAATGTGATTTCAGCGTTTCTTTAGATTTATTTAATAAAGAATTTATGAAGTCCTCCGCTTTTTTTGTTATAATGATGAAAATGCGTAATTAGGGGGTTCCTCTCTTGAAAGATCTCAAACATTACAAAAAACAGGGAATCGTCCTGCTGATTCTTTGCCTCGGCCTCGCTACCGCCATCATCGTTTACTACCAAAGCCACCAAGCCGAAAAAGCAGAAGCCAAAGTTCAATATGAGGATGTAGCCGTCAGCACCACCACGATCCAGCAGACCCTGACCGCTGCCGGAGAGGTCCAAACCGTCAAAGAGGAGACTTTGCTCTTCAACAAGACCAAGACCTTTAAGGGCATGTGCGTCGAGGCCAAGGAGCATGTCGCCGCCGGCGACCCCATTGCCCTCTACAGCGACGGCAGCTCTCTCAAGGCTGATCACAGCGGCGTGGTCTCGGCGATCAGCCCTCCCCGCACCGGGTCAAAGGGGGACGGCACCCAGAGCGTGACCTTTCTCCCCGACGATCAAATTGCCATCCACCTGACCGTACCTGAGGATGAAATCGGCCGCATTGCCATCGGCAATACGGCGAAGGTCACCATCAACGCCGAACCCGGTAAGGAGTTCAGCGGCGTGATCACCTATGTCAGCGGCTCTTCCGACGACGCCATCAAGGCCGAGGACAGCAATACCAAAACCGATCAAAACAGCGCAGAAAACAGCGACGAAAACAAAGAGGAAGACAATTCTGACGCCAAGGCCTTCACCGAAAACGGCGGAGAAAGTAACATAGAAGACGAAGCCGCCGCCGACAACAGCGCCTACTTCAAAGCTGTGGTCAATTTGGACAATGACGGCAGTCTCAAAATCGGCATGAGCGCCAGTTGCACCGTGTTGCTGGCAGAAAAACAGGACGTGCAGGCAGTGCCAGTGAATGCCGTCACCATCGACGGCACGGAGCGTTATGTCAACATCGTCAAGGCTGACGGCAGCGTCGCCAAAACCAAGGTGGAAACCGGCATCAGCGACGCTACCTACGTGGAAATCATCAGCGGCCTGAAAGGTGACGAAACAGTCCGAGTGGCGACCATGCGAAAGGAGAACACAAAATGATCCAGCTGATCGATTTGACCAAAAGCTTTCAGATGGGAGAAGAGACGATCACTGCGGTGAACCACGTCAACTTTCAGGCGGAAAAAGGAGAATTCATCTCCATTGTCGGCCCCAGCGGTTCCGGAAAATCGACTCTTATGAACATTTTAGGGCTCCTGGACACGGCGGACTCCGGCACCTATCTCCTCAATCAGGAGGACGTGACCACCCTCAGCGATAACCAGCAGGCCGTGATCAGAAACGCCAAGATTGGCTTTGTTTTCCAAAGCTTTCATCTGCTGCCCCGGATCAACGCCCTGGAAAACGTTATGGTGCCCCTGCTCTACCACGGCTACAGTGAAAAACAGGCGAGGGAAAAGGCCCTCTTCTATTTGGACAAAGTCAATTTGCTGGGCAGGGAAAAGCATTTACCCAAGCAGCTTTCCGGCGGCCAGCAGCAACGGGTGGCCATTGCCAGAGCCCTCTCCTGCGATCCGGAAATCATCCTCGCCGACGAACCCACAGGCGCCCTGGATTCCAAAACCGGCACCGAGATCATGGGACTGATGGAGCGGCTCAACGAAGGAGGCCAGACCATCGTGGTCATCACCCACGACATGAGTGTCGCCAAAAGAGCGCGCCGGGTCGTGGAAATGCATGACGGCAACCTCAAAGAAGGGGAGGACCCACAATGAGCCTGCTACTGACAATCAAATTAGCCCTGACCAACATCAGAACCAACAAGCTTCGCTCAGGCCTCACCATGCTGGGTCTGATCATCGGCATCGCCTCGGTGATCATCCTGGTGGGCATCGGCAAGGGCGCCACCGAAAGCGTCACCAACGAAATGTCCGGCCTCGGCGCGGATCTTCTGACCGTATACATTTATGATGGCCAGACCACCATCAGTTACAGCGACCTCGACGATTTTCTAGGGCTCCCCAACATCGACGCCATCGCCCCCTATAAATCCCTCAGCGCCAGCGTCAGCCGGGGCAACGTCAAGTTAGAGTATTTCAACCTACTCGCCACCAATGAGAACTACCTCGACGTTATGGGTTACGACCTTGGCGAGGGCAGGCCCTTTTCGGAGATCGACATCGAAAACAGTACCAAGGCCGTGATCATCGGCAACAGCATCGCCGAGAAACTCTTCAACCTCACGGATCCCCTGGGTAAGACCATCAAGATCAATGGCGACGACTATACCGTCGTCGGCACCCTAACCGCGGGCAGCTCCATGAGCGAGGCCGACAATATCTTGCTGGTGCCCTTGACCACGGCGAAATACCTGGGCAGCAACACCGCGGTCAGCCAACTTTACCTCAAAACCGACAACGCGGAAAACGTGGACGGCGCCGCCAAAGAGGTCAAAAGCTACGTGGAGACCAACTACAACATTGATTCCGATAGCCTCAACGTCTACACCAATACTGGCATCCTCGAATCCATGAAGGAAGTATCCGCCCAGCTCTCCCTGCTCTTAGGGGGTATCGCCGGGATCTCCCTGATCGTCGGTGGCATCGGCATCATGAACGTGATGCTGGTTTCGGTCACCGAGCGCACCAGGGAGATCGGGATCAGAAAATCCTTGGGCGCCAAACGGCGGGATATTTCCAAGCAATTCCTCATCGAGTCCCTGGTGCTAAGCCTGCTTGGAGGGATCATCGGCATTCTCACCGGCATCGGCTGCGGCGCATTGATCAACACCATCGTTGCCTACCTGGGCTACAGTCACATCTTTGCCTTAAGCCCCGGCGTAGTGGTGCTTTCATTCTCGGTCAGCGCCGCCGTGGGTCTGATCTTCGGCAGCTTCCCTTCTTACCGCGCCGCCTGCCTACGGCCAATCGATGCTTTAAAACAAGAATAATGAGGAGGATCCCATGAAAAAGCGATATCTGTTTCTATTTCTCGGCGCGGCCCTGCTCTGCTCTTTCCTCCCCTCCCTGGGCGCCCTGGCGGAGAACCATTTTACCAGCGCCCCTGGCGCCGAAGTGGCGGAGGGCGAAACCTTTGACTATCAGATTGACCTCACAGCGCTGCCCGAGGAGATCCAAGCAGCCCCCTATACCATCATCATCGGCGGCAGCCCCATGATCAAAGCTGTTACCTTTGAAGGCGCGGTTCATCCCACCTACGACCAGGATAAAAACGTCTATACGGTCACTTCAGAGCAGCTAAATGGCGTCACATCACTGAAAGTTAACATCAGCTTCAGCGAGGGTGCCGTGGCGGGGCAACAGCTCACCATCACCACCACGGTCACCAGGGATGAGGGCGAACCCATGTCCGAAAACCTACAGGTGACCGTAAAAGCGGCAGCGACAATACCGCCCCAGGACGACGCAGGCGGCGAGGATATGGAAATCAGCGGCGACGACGGCTTTGCCGTTACCGGCAATGGCGGGGAAGGTGGCAGCAGCAGTGTTTATGCCGGTTCCGCGGACAACTACTTAAAATCCCTTGCCGTCACCGGCCTGGATCTTTCCCCTTTATTTCATAAGACCAATGGCACTTACTTTCTCACCGTGGACTCCGACACCGCCACTATCAACGTCAGCGCCAGGGCCAATGACACCAAAGCCAAGGTGGTAGTAACCGGCAACAGCAGCCTTAGCAGCGGCCTAAATAAAGTATTGATCAGTGTCACGGCGGAAAACGGCGGGGTACGCTATTATCGAATCTATGTTACGAAGGAGGCCAATTAAATGCGGCAAAAAGAAAAGCGGGAACGAAAAAAGAGCGACAAGAAAAACTTTTTCCGCCGCCATAAAAAACTGGTGATCTTCCTTGGCATTATCCTGATTTTCGTTGCCGTCGTCGGGTTCCTCCTCAACGGCGCAAAAAACAATGCCGCCACCGGCACCACCAGCGTTGTCACGGATCAGGCTACGGTGATGGACATCAAGAACAGCCTCTCCTCCGACGGGAAAATCGCCCCGGCCCTGGAGGAAAACATCGCCCCCCATACCGGCTACGCCCTAAAGGAAGTACTGGTGGAAAAGGGGCAGTCCCTCAAAGAGGGAGACGCTATCTTGAAATACACCAACGGCAAGACCATGACAGCGCCTTATCCCTGCGTCATCGAAAAACTCAACCTTCCCGATACCAAGCAGACCATTACCGGTGATCATTACGTGAAGGTCGGCAGCACCGACACGTTGACCATGTCCATGACGGTTAACGAGAGCGATTTTGATAAAATTCAGATCGGCCAGACCGCGGAGATCACCGCCACTTCCACTGGCAATGTCTATGAAGGTAAGATCACCTTCATCAGCGACTTGGCGAACTACGCCGATAGCGGTTCCAGCTTTGATGTCATTGTCACCTTCCTAAACGACGGCAGCCTGCGGGTAGGTATGTCCGGCACCGCCACGGTGACCATGGAAAAGGCCGAGCAGGTTATCGCCATCCCCGCCGAAGCGGTTCAGGAGGGAGAAAGCGGTTCTTATGTCCTGGTGGCCAAAGAGGACGGCAGCACCAAAGAAACACCGGTGGAAACCGGGATCTCCGACGGCACCTACATTGAGATCAAAAGCGGCCTCAAAGGCAACGAAACCATCCAATACTACGTGACCAACGATGAGAATATGAATTACTACGGCTATTGATGAAATGAGTTTCCCCTTCAGGATATCGTCATAAGACGGCGCCATCTCATCAGGATACTCGCCAAAAGAAGTCGGTTTCTGTCAAAAAGAGCAGAAGCCGATTTTTTTGTAATATGAAACCAAAAATTCCAGTGAAAGGGGCAGACCTAAAGTGCTTTGCTACCTTTTCCTTTACAGGAAAACGCGACCAAAAAGGTTTTTCGGGCAAATGCCTTGCCTTTGCCCAAAAGCGCACACCCTTATCCTTGAAAAGGCCTAAGGCCTTTTCAAGGATAAGGGTGCTGTTGCGGAGCAGAGGGTTCGCCGCCTACTTGAAAGAGCATCCATATCGAACTTTGCCCACGGTCTCAGAGACGTTTAGTCACCCTTGTACTTCCTGCGCGTGGCCTCGCCGCCTCTGATGTGGCGTTCGGCTTTATTCACTTCCAAGATCTCCCGAACCCTTACAGCGATGGCTTCGTTCAATTGGGGCAGACGCTCCGTGAGATCTTTATGAACTGTGGATTTACTGACGCCGAAAACCGATGCCGTCTGCCGTACTGTCCCTTTGGATTCCAACATATAATTGGAGATTTCCAATACTCTTCTTTCAATATAGTCCTGCATGGCAAGACCCCCCAAAGACTCTCTTTGTACAAATATATGGGAGGACTTCCTGTTTATACCGCCTGCGAAAAATATATTTTTTTGCCATAAATCCCCGTTTTAACAGATCGTCATTCTACCGGGGGAAAAAGCAACGGCTACCTCTGTGGAGTCGTTTTTAAATGGCTCCCTTCTGTTTTGCTCATAAACCGTTATCCGGCTATCGGATCATTGCCGGCGATCAAAGGATCCTCGCTAAAACTAACGTTTCACTTGATATCCTCTATGGGGATCATCCCCTCGCTGTTTACGTTTTTTGCGGCCATCAGCATCATTGGGCAAAACAACGCCATCGCTGTACCGCCTCTCATGAACCGGTAAAAGGATTTTTGAAAAAAATATAGAAGTTATCATTATAGCGTTATCCATAGACAAAAGTACCAAGTATCATCCCGTGCTGTTTTGAAGCCCCTGCCTAAAAAGGCCTTCCGGTATCGCGGTTTTTTCGCAGATAAAAAAGGAGCTCCCTATGAATATCAGCAAATTAAACTACTCCCCCTGTACATGGTTAAGTAGCAGCCATCTTTTGACAAAAGAGGCTTTTTTAGACGCCTCTGCCTCTACAGAGTATTTCGTTTTCGGCGATACCATTGAAACCCCGTTTGTCGTGGTAGACCGCGGCGACATCGCAGAGTTTTTTTTGAAAAGCGACGCCACCGTCATTGACCCCATGAGAGACCTGAAAAGCCGGGATTATATGACTTTTTATATTCAAGATGAACTATCTTCTCTGCCCTTTGTGGGAAACGAAAATAAGATCGGTCTCGTTCTCGACGATAACTCCCATCCCTTGGGCGTTATCATTGATCTCTGGAACCTCTATTATATATCGTATACTTGGAAAATGGACGCCTATCACAAAAACCTGCAAATTGAGTTCTATAAGCGCATCATTGATCATATTGAAGAAGAAGTTTTCATCACCGATGAATATGGCTTCATTCAGTTTCTGAATCCCTATGCGGAAAAAGTCTGCGGACTTACTTTGGCAGAGATCATTGGCTGGCATGTGGAAGATCTGGAAAAACACAGCTTTATCTCCTCCAGCATCACGAAAGAGGTCTTTAACTGCCACACCACCTGCAATAAAATCATGGAACTGCACACCGGCGAAACAGTGTTGGCAACGGGGATCCCCCTTTACGATAAAAACGGTAATCTCATCAACGTCCTTGCTACCTCTAAAAATATCGTGGAGCTGAGGGATATCCTTTCCCACCTCCATGATGTCACCAGTGAGCTGGGTATCAAGGAAAAACAGATCAAGGAATTGCAAAAAAAGGTCATCACCCAGGAAAACTATGTCATGGAAAGCGAGGCCATGCGGGAAGTAAAGAGGAGCATCTTAAAGATCGCCCCCACCGACGCCACCGTCTTGGTGGAGGGTGAAAGCGGTTCGGGCAAGGAGATCGTGGCGGAACTGCTCTTTAAATTGGGCAACCGCGCCGATCAACCCTTCAGCAAAATCAACTGCGCCATGATTCCGGAACACCTGTTGGAATCGGAATTTTTCGGCTATGAGCCGGGAGCCTTCACCGGCGCCAACAAGTCGGGGAAAAGAGGCAAAATCGAAATGGCCGATGGCGGTACCTTATTCCTTGATGAAATCGGCGAAATGCCCCTGAGTTTACAGGCAAAGATCCTCGAGTTTTTACAGGACCGGGAAATCGTCCGCGTCGGCGGCATGAAGCGCATCCCCGTAGACGTCCGGGTCATCGCCGCCACCAACCGCAATCTCCAGGCCATGGTCAAAGAGGGCACCTTTCGGGGAGACCTCTATTACCGGCTCAATGTCATGTCGATCCATGTGAGCCCCCTGCAGCGGCGCACAGAAGATATTATGCCCCTGACCTCAATGTTCCTGCAAAAATACAATGCCCGCTACGGTAAAAGCAAGGTCTTCGCCCCTTCGGTGCTAACCTATTTTCTGAAATACACCTGGCCCGGCAATGTCAGAGAGCTAATGCACACCGTGGAACGACTGCTGATCATCAGTGACAACGACGTGATCACCATGAACGACGTCAACAAGGTATTCAGCGATAACACGGAAAAATATCTCAATACGGAATTATCCTCCTTGAAGCAAGCAAAACATCAACTGGAGATTTCCATGGTCAAGCAGGCCTACGAAACTTACCGTTCCTCTTATAAAGTCGGCGACGTGCTGGGTATTTCCCAGCCCGCAGTGATGAAAATTCTGAAAAAGCACGGTTTTCGCCTACAAAACGGCGTCCTTACCAAAATTAATTATACGGAATAAACCAATGCAAAAAAACAGCAGCCGCAAAGATGCAGACTGCTGTTTGTGCTTTTTTAGCCATTCTTTAGCAGGCATAATAACAAAAGTGCTTACTTGATTACTTTTGTTATTAGAATCTTCCTGCTATTATTGAAATATTTGCGTTAACTAATCACAAAAGTTATTATGGGGATGAATTATTTCATCGTTTGATCGAAGTATTTATCTTTTTTATTCTTTGTTTCCTTTTTTTCACGGTGCAGTCAATATTTCCCGCCTTCCGCCAACTCCTATTTTGCTGATGTGGAACAATTATTTACCTCAAATTCGACAAAAGTGCTACTTTTGGCAGGGTTATTGCATTATTCTATGCCAGAAGGCCATTTGCGCGCATGGTCTTCCTTCGGCAAAAAGGTGATACAAAACACCGCCTTTCCTTTTGCGGTGGCTGCAAACCCCTCTCCGCCGAAATCTGGCTATTTCACTGTCAACAGCTAAACTTATAGGAAAAGGAGTATACCATATGACTGCATTAATCGGTTATCAAATCGCAACCGTCCTTATGATGGTCTCTGTTTGCGGTTACTTGGCTTATGACATTGTCAAGCACAAGAATGAACTGAGGGGAAAGGACAAATACCTTGGCCTTGTAATCGTTTCTGTCATTACCGAATTTTTTGATTGCCTCGGTATCGGTTCTTATGGACCTCAAACCGCAGCCTACAAAAAATTCAAACTGGTTGACGACCTCTTAATTCCCGGAACGTTAAATACTTGCGCTCTCACAGTTACCGGCGTTGGGACACTTTTATTCATCAACACCATTGAAATGGATATTATGACCCTCATCGCAATGGTTATCGCTTCCTGTATCGGTTCCTTCTTGGGTTCAAAATTCGTCTGCAAACTCAATGTCACCGGAATCCGTTACGGGATGGGGATCGCCCTCATCATCGTTGCCATTGTCATCACCTCGGGTCAGCTCGGTCTTTTACCCAATGAAGGCGGTATCGCCATTGGCCTTTACGGTTGGAAATTGGTGATCGCCTGCATCGTCTGCGCTATTCTTGGCGCCTTGATGTGTCTGGGCATTGGCTGCTACGCACCAATGCTGGCCATGATCTGTCTCATGGGTGTGAATCCCGTCATCGCCTATCCTGTGATGTACGGTACCTGCATGTTCCTGATTCCTGTCGCTGCTTTCCGGTTCATCAAAGAAGGTAGATACAGTAAGAAACAGGCGGTTATCTGCAATACCGTAGGTCTGATCGGCACCTTTACGGCATTTTACCTGATTACTTCCGTTCCGATTTACTGGCTTAAATGGGCTGTTGTCGCCGTGCTTATTTATACTTCTTACACCATGCTACGGGACGCCAACAGAAAAAAAGGAGTGGTGCCGGGTGAAGCTAAATGTGCCTGCGGGATAGAAACGGAGACACAGACTTCCCCATAATTCGTTTCTCAAAATACGTAACAGACAAACGAAGGCAGCTTATCAACAAAAATTATTCTAATTTATTTCTGGCGCCGCTGCTTTAAGAAACCCTTCCAAGGGAAAACTTAAAGCAGCGGCGGGAAACGGAAACAAAAAACGTAGACAATCTAATCTAATTTGTATGGTGTTCCCCTATCAAACACCATTGAAATAAACGACATCCGGACGTAAATCAAAAAATAGAGAGAACATCATTTACGCCGGTGTCTATACGGAAGATCAGGTAAAATCATAACGATCTTGCCCAATGATAATACGTCTTCCGCGAACAGGGGATTTACACATGAAAACTCAAAAGATTGATTACACAACCATTGTCGTCAGCGTTGCCTTATTGGCGTTATTGGTCATTTTGACCATTGCCACGCCGGAACTTATGGTCCGTGGTTTGGTTTCGGCAAAAGACTTCGTGATCTATTATCTCGGTTCCTTTTTTATCGTTTTTGTTGCCGCAATGCTCTTTTACAACGTATGGCTGGCATTCTCCAAATATGGCAGCATTCGCCTGGGGAAAGTGAAGCCCCAATACTCCACTTTCGGCTGGGTCGCTATGATCTTCTGTGCCGCCATGGGCACCAGCATTCTTTTCTGGTCTGCCATCGAATGGGCCTATTACATCATCTGGTTGCGTCCTTTCGGCATGGACATGGC
>CALFRX010000105.1 GCA_937919295.1 uncultured Peptococcaceae bacterium
GCCGACGAGCCCACCGGCGCTCTCGATTCCAAGGCCACCGATCATCTGCTGAAACTCTTTTCCCTGATCAATGAAAAGGGACAGACGATTCTGATGGTGACCCACAGCATCAAAGCCGCTTCTTCGGCAAACCGAGTTTTGTTCATCAAAGACGGCAAAGTATACCATCAAATTTATCGCGGCAATATGACAAAAGAAGAACTGTACGCAAAAATCTCCGATACGCTGACCGTTCTTGCCACAGGCGGTGAGGAAAATGCGTAAATTTTTTTATGGCAGACTGGCGCTGACGAATTTAAAGAAAAATAGCAAAACCTATCTTCCCTTCCTTTTGACCTGCATCGGCACGGTCATCATGTTTTACAACATCTGCGCCCTCACCTTTCACAGCTCCATCCAGGGCAGCACCGCGGCGATGATGGAAATGGGCATGGAGATCATCGCCATCTTTGCCGTCATCTTCCTGTTTTATACCAACAGTTTCTTGATTAAACGGCGAAAAAAAGAATTCGGTCTCTTCAACATCCTCGGCATGGAGAAAAAGCACATCGGTAAAATCATGGCCTGGGAGACTCTTTACACCGCCTTGATCTCCCTCTTCGGCGGCCTGCTACTGGGAATACTCTTCAGTAAGCTGATCACCCTGTTCCTCTATAAACTCATCAATTTCGACCCCAACATCGGCTTTGCCGTCAGCGGCAAGGGCGTACTTTATACCCTCGTGCTCTTTGGCGCCATTTTTTTCCTGCTGCTTTTAAACAATCTGCGCCACGTGCATACCGCGAACCCCATTGAATTGCTCCAAGGCGGCAACGTCGGCGAAAAAGAGCCGAAAACAAAGTGGCTCATTGCCGTCATCGGTCTGATTGCCCTGAGTATCGGCTACTATCTCGCCTTGCGTATTGAAACGCCCCTGGCTGCCATTAGCTATTTCTTAATCGCGGTGATCGCAGTGATCGTCGGCACCTACTTTCTTTTCACCGCCGGCAGCATCGCCCTTTTAAAGCTGCTGAAAAAGAACAAGGCGTATTATTATCAAACAAAACACTTCACAACGGTTTCCGGTATGATTTACCGCATGAAACAAAATGCCGCCGGCCTCGCCAGTATCTGCGTGATGTCCACCATGGTGGTGGTCATGATCTCCACAACAGTTTCCATGTACATCGGTCTCGAAGACTTGCTGACCAATCGTTACCCCAAAGATTTTGCGCTGACCGCCCAATATACCCCGGAGGATCATTTTGATGCCGACACTTTTTCCGGTCAAGTCGAAAATGTCTTAGCCGACTACCCCGGAAAAACCGACGATTACAATGCGTATACCTATCTCTCTTTTAACACCGAAAGAAACAACAATCATTTCAGCGCCGGGGACAACGCATATATCAAGGCCGCCGACGCGGATGACTTGGCGATTTTGGTGATCACTACCGCAGCGGACTACCAAAAAGCCACCGGCAAAGCCCTCAATCTTACCGATGACCAGATGGCGGTTTACGCGGAAAACATGTCATCCACCGCCGACACGATTCAAGTTTTCGACAAGCGTTTTCCGATCAAAGAGAGACTGTTTAAACCCGTTAGTATGGGGAATCCTGTGGCCTGGCAAGTTGACATCGTGCATTTGATCGTTGCCGACGAAAATGCCCTTAACCGGCTTTATCATGATCAATCCAACGTCTACGGTGATAAGGCCTCGCCCATCAGCTACGAAGTATCCTTTGATCTTTCGCTGCCGGAGAGCGAAAAAACCGGCTTCAGTCAAACGATCCTGGTGGACAAGATGTATCAAACGTACTTCGGCGAGGGTAAAACCTCTTATGAAACATACTATTCTTCAAAGCAACTGAGCCGGTCAAGTTTCTATGAAATATACGGCGGCCTGTTTTTTCTCGGCATTTTCCTCGGAACGCTGTTCCTGATGGCAACGGTACTGATCATCTATTATAAACAAATCGTAGAAGGCTTCGACGATAAAGAGCGTTATCATATCATGCAAAAAGTCGGCATGAGCAAAGAAGAAATCAAGAAATCCGTTCACTCCCAGGTTTTAACGATTTTCGCCCTGCCGCTCATCGTCGCGGCGATTCATGTGACCGTCGCCTTCCCTCTGTTCACCAAACTGCTGGCGCTGCTAAGCCTCACCAACGTTCCACTTTTCCTGAAATGCACTATCGTCACAATCCTTATCTTTGCCGTTGTTTATTCTCTGGTTTACGCCCTGACTGCACGCACTTACTATAAAATCATCAACGGCAAGGACTTTTAAAAAGCACTATAAAAATGAAAGATCCGGTATCCTTTTGAGGATACCGGATCTCTGCTTTAATCTATCGTTACTTTTTTGATTTTCTGTTCCTTTAAGGGTCTGTCCGTGGCGTCCACTTCCGTGGAAGCGATTTCGTCCACGACGTCTATTCCTTCCACAACCTTGCCGAAGGCGGCGTAACCGCCGTCAAGATGAGGCGAGTCTTTGTGCATAATAAAGAACTGGGAACCACCGGAGTTGGGGTTCATGGCCCTGGCCATGGAGATAACACCCCGTTCATGTTTAATGGGATTGTCAAAACCGTTCTGGGCAAATTCGCCGGTAATCGAATAACCGGGACCACCCATACCGGTACCGTCGGGGCAGCCGCCCTGAATCATAAAGCCCTTGATGACTCTATGAAAGATCAAACCGTCATAAAATCCTTCTTTGACGAGTTTTTCGAAATTTTCCACTGTTTTCGGTGCGGCGGATGCATTGAGTTCTAACACGATCTTGCCGCCGTTTTCCATTTCAATGGTTACCATAATTTTACCTCATTATTTCTTTTTGCATGATTGAAGTTTTGCGATTAAAGTTCAAGCTTTTCCATGATTTCCCGAAACGCTATTTTTACCGGGGAATCTTCGGGTAACTTTATAATGGCTTTCCCTTCACAATCATATTCATACACCAGTTCATCGTCGGGTATGACGCCGAGCAGATCCAATTTACTGTTGGCGATTTCCTCTTTTGTCCCCGCGTTTAAAACACCGTTGGGAGCTCTGTTTACAACGAGTCCCATCTTCCCGGGACGGACTTCCATTTCCTCCGTGAGCTCGGCGATGCGAGCCGCCGCCTGAATACCCCGTCTGGAGCAGTCGCTCACCAAAATCACGGTGTCAATATGGGGTAAGAGACCGCGGCTGATATGCTCCATACCGGCCTCGTTATCAACAACTACGTAGGGATAATTTTGCTGGATCGACATAATCTGCCGCTGCAACAAACCATTGACAAAACAATAGCAGCCCTGTCCCTGGGAACGGCCCATGACCAGCAGGTCAAAATCGTCCTCCTCGGTGAGGGCGGCGAAAACTTCCTTTTCCGCGTACACGTCCTTGGACACCGTAGAGGGCACCTCGCTTTTCAGGGAGGCCGCTTTTTTCATTTTTTCACGGATTTCACCTAAGGTTTGCTGGGCTTCTACGCCGAGGACTTCGTTGAGATTGGAGTTGGAGTCGGCATCCACCGCCAATACAGGCGATTTACCGTTTTCCTTTAAATACTGGATCAATAAACCACACAGCGTGGTTTTACCAACGCCGCCTTTTCCAGCCACTGCGATTACATGTGACATAATTCCACCTCCGTACTTATATTTCTGCTTATATTTTACAACGGCTTCCTTTCACTGTCTATTAAAAAAACGCTGGGATTTATGAAGATTCCGTCGTTTTCAGCAGATCGCGATAACTCCTTATAAAGCGGTCGCAATACCTATCCGCAAAGCCTTCCGGAAAGTCCTGCCAAGGATCTTCAATGCCGTAGCAGGTGAAACCAGCCTTCTTCGCCGTGATCAGACAGTAAGCGGCATCCTCAAAGACCACTGTCTCGGCCTTTTTCACATTCATCTTTTTCAAGCAATGTTCATAGATGACAGGTTCTGTTTTGGAAGCGCCGACTTCCGGGACGGTAGCGATGAAATTAAAATAATCGAAGATTCTTAGCCGCTTTAGCACGGCTTCCACCATATAACGCTCGGTCAGCGTGGCCACACACATCATCACCCCGTCAGCTTTCAGCTGGGCGAGATACTCCTCCACATAGGGTTTCAGCGTGATTTCCGTACAATAAAGATTGTAGATAAAGGCTTCCAGGGCCTCGTGAAGCTCCTCCCCGGTTTTCCCCAAATCCGTATGAGCGGCCACATAAGCCGTGGCCTCGGAAAAATACATAGTGGAGGTGATACGGTTCAACTCCTCGTAATTGGGTATATTCAGTTGTTTTAAATACTTGGTCAGAACCGTCCGCCACATCCACATGGAATCCAGGAGGGTTCCGTCCATATCAAATATTGCTGCTTTCATATGTTAAAAGGGCGGCAGCATATACTGCCGCTGCAAAATACGCGTAAGCGGATTTCGGGCTACATGAAGATAGGCTGTTGAGAAAAGCCGTGTGCCTGTTAAATGAAAAGCGGCACAAGGCAAAACCGGGACAAAAGCCCGGGCTCACCGCGTACAAGAGTACACGGGAGTCTGGGCTTTTTGTTCGTTTAAGCCATAGGCGTCTAATCGTTATTTTTGAATTACATCATCCCCGGAGGCATTCCGCCGGCGGCGGGAGCGGGCATTGCCGGTGTTTCTTTGGGAATATCGGCAACAACGGTTTCCGTGGTGAGCAGCATTGCCGCAATGGAAGCGGCGTTTTCTAAAGCGTAACGCGTCACCTTGGTGGGATCCACGATACCGGCTTTGAACATATCGACATATTCGTTGGTCGCTGCGTTGTAACCAACATTAAGAGGAGCTTCTTTGACTTTTTCAGCAATGATGGCCCCTTCTTTGCCGGCGTTATAAGCGATCTGTTTCACCGGCACTTGCAAAGCGCGGTAAATGATTTCAACACCGGTTTTGATGTCGCCTTCCGCTTCAATCGCGGCAACGCAAGGCAGAACATCGATGACGGCAGCGCCGCCGCCGGCTACGATACCTTCCTGTACCGCGGCTTTCGTCGCGGCCAAGGCGTCTTCAATGCGGAGTTTCTTTTCTTTCAGTTCCGTTTCGGTGGAGGCGCCGACTTTGATCACGGCAACACCGCCGGCCAATTTGGCAAGACGTTCTTCCAATTTTTCACGGTCGAATTCGGATTTTGTTTCTTCCCGCTGTTTTCTGATCATCGAGACTCTTTCGTCAATGGCTGACGCGTCGCCGCCGCCATCTACGATGGTGGTGGTTTCTTTTGTTACTTTGACCTGACGGGCGGTACCGAGCTGTTCCATGGTGACGTTTTCGAGTTTCAAGCCGACTTCATCGGAAATAACCTGACCGCCGGTGAGGACGGCGATATCTTCGAGCATGGCTTTTCTTCTGTCGCCAAAGCCGGGGGCTTTTACGGCAACGCAGGTGAAGACGCCGCGGAGTTTATTTAAGACCAGGGTCGTTAAGGCTTCGCCTTCGATGTCTTCGGCAACGATCAAAAGCTGTTTACCGCTTTGGGCAACTTGTTCCAAAATCGGCATGATTTCCTGGATGCCACCAAGTTTTTTATCAGTGATCAGCACCAGGGGGTTGGCAAGAACGGCTTCCATCTTATCGGTATCGGTAATCATATAAGCGGAAACGTAGCCTCTGTCAAACTGCATCCCTTCCACCAATTCATAAGTGGTTTCTCTGCCTTGGCTTTCTTCTACGGTGATGACGCCGTCATTACCAACTCTATCCATGGCATCGGCAATGAGGTCGCCGATTTCGCTGTCGTTGGCGGAAACGGAAGCAACCTGAGAGATGGCTTCTTTGGAATCCACGATTTTGGAATTCTTTTTGATGCCTTCCACCGCAGCGTCTACCGCCAATTCAATGCCCTTTTTGAGGCCCATGGGATTGGCGCCGGCAGCGACGTTTTTCAAACCTTCTTTGATGATGGCCTGGGCAAAAAGGCAGGCGGTGGTGGTGCCGTCACCGGCGATGTCGTTGGTTTTGGTGGCGACTTCCTTCACAAGTTGGGCTCCCATGTTTTCGATGGGATCTTCTAATTCGATTTCTTTGGCAATCGTTACACCGTCGTTGGTGATCAACGGGGAACCATATTTTCTTTCGAGAACAACATTACGGCCTTTGGGCCCCAACGTTACTTTTACAGCGTCAGACAAAGCGTTTACGCCTCTTTCCAGAGCATATCTGGCATCTTCTTTGAATACAATTTGTTTTGCCATTTTATAACTTTCCTCCTGTTTCTATATATTAGCCTACGATTGCAAGTACGTCGTTGATTTCGACGATGAGATACTTTTTGTCATCCAGCTTCACTTCGGTACCGGCAAATTTCGAATAAATGACTTTGTCACCGGCTTTGACATCTTCTACCTTGGCGCCGACGGCAACGACGACAGCTTCAAGAGGCTTTTCTTTCGCGGTTTCAGGCACATACAGTCCGCTTTGGGTTTTTTCTTCTTTGACCTGAGGGATTTCCAATAATACTCTTTCACCTAAGGGTTTGACACTCATGATGAATCCTCCTTAAATTATTTCATTTTTTAGCCAATTTATTAGCACTCACTTTATCCGAGTGCTAATAAATATTATACATCCTTTTCTTCTCTTGTCAAGAGAAAAAAGCATTTTTTCTTGATGAAATTCTCTCTAACGAATATGATATACAGCGTCTTCCGTTACAATGACATCCACGGGAAAATCATGTTCCTCGGCATATACATTGTCTTTCATCTGCAATTCGTAACAAACCGCAATTTTACGACAGGAAGGTTTTGTTTTCGGCAAAAAGCGATCATAATAGCCGCCGCCGAAGCCCAGGCGATTCCCCTTTTCGTCAAAGCCGACGCCGGGCACGATCACCGCGTCAAGGTCTTTGGCATCGATCAATTGACGCCCCTCCTCCTTGGGTACTAAAATATCGTATTTCCCGACCTCCAGATCTTGGTCAAGATCTCTGATCCGGGCCGGACGGATTTCCGTCTTTGTAACGCAGACAGGGGCGTATACGGCAATGTTTTTTTTCAGCAGATAACGGATATAATCCCAAATATCACATTCCGACCCTGCCGGTAAAAAGACCATCACCGCGGAAAAATCGGTCAGCGCCGCAAGGGTTGCGTTGATTTTTGCGCTTTTGGCCTTTGCCTCGTCTTCGGAGATGCTGTCTCGATGGTTAAGTATTTGCTCTCTCAATTCTTTTTTTGTCATAATTTCCACCCTGCCGTTTCCTTTTGCATGATGCGCACAGTTATTTTTAAAATGTATATTTAAACAAATATTATGCTTCTCTTAGCAGGCACTATTAAAACACCAGCACAGAAGTAACACTTTTCGTATAATCCTTCTACCAGCGCCTTGTCTTTCCCCGCATTTAAGTTATCCACAATCCATGACATGATTTCATTTTTTATACCGACCAAAACAAGAGTTATCAAAAAAATTATACACATTGTCCACATTATCAGTGGTTCATCTTTTCATGTATAATATGCGTTTTTTGGCAGATTTTACACATTTATTCATTTTCCAAAGGTATATTTGCAGTGGCATTCAGGGAAATGCTGTTAAATTCTTTTCGCAAATATTTGTAATATGCAACAGCGCCGATCATTGCCGCGTTGTCCGTGCAAAGAGTCTTCGGCGGATAGTGAAAACGAATCTCTTCCGGCGCGGCCAAAGCGGCGATCGTCTGTCGCAGCGTGTTGTTGGCCGCCACGCCGCCGGAGAGGATCAGCCGGTCAACACCCTTTGTTTTACAGGCATTGACCGCTTTTTTCGCCAATACCTCAAAGAGCGATTTTTGAAAAGAAGCGGCGACGTCGGCAATGTTCACCGCCTCCCCTTTCATTTCGGCGCGGTTTAGGTAATTTAACACGTGGGATTTCAGGCCGCTGAAACTGAAATCAAAACTGTTCTGTTCCAGCCAGGCCCGGGGAAAATCCAAGGCGTCGGGATTGCCTTTTGCGGCCAATTCCTCCAAGGCGGCCCCACCGGGATAAGGCAGACCCAAAGCACGGGCCACTTTATCAAGGACTTCACCGGCAGCGTCATCCCGGGTTTCTCCCATCACCTCAAAACGCAGGTGTTCCGGTAAATGGACGACGCTGCTGTGACCGCCGGAAGCGATCAAAGCCACAAGGGGCGGCTCCAT
>CALFRX010000106.1 GCA_937919295.1 uncultured Peptococcaceae bacterium
ACCGCAACGGAGTGCCATAATTTGGCTATCCATTGTTTTAGGAGAACGAAAACACCCATGAATAGCGAATCCGTACAGAAAAAGAGAACCCTTATCCATTACCTGGGCCTTTTGGGTATCGTTAGCTTTGTTTCCTATCTCCTTGCCGTCGTCTTTGCACCTTTGGCCTACCCCGGTTATCACTGGCTGTCTCAGGCCGTCAGCGATTTGAGCGCCCTTGATGCGCCTTCCCGTCAATTATGGCTAAAACTGAGCTGTCTCTACAGCATCGGCGCCATTGTTTCCCTGACGCTGTGCTGCGTATACATCCAAAACCGCCTGAATCGGCTGCTCCGCGTCGGCATTTATCTTTTTACGGTAATGAATTGGGTATCCTACCTCGGCTACGCCATGTTTCCCCTCTCCACCAGCGGTTATGCCGGAACCTTTCAGGATATCATCCACGCCTACGTGGTTACCGCCTCTGTGGTGATCCTCTCCATCGTTTCTCTGCTCTTCATCATGATCGGCGGCTACCGGGAGCGCAAATATCGGCCCCTGGCTGTGTTTGCCACTGTTGCCCTGGTCTTGATGTTCGCGGGGGCCGTCGGCAGCGGCGCTTTGCCCACAGCTTATTTCGGCGTCGCCGAACGCTTCAGCGTTTTTGCCGCCACCGGCTTTACCGCGGTTTTAGGTTATGAGCTGTTCATCGGCTTTGACCTCATGGAGGGGAAATAACAGCCCAGGGATTTTTGCATAGAATATCAAACAAAGGAAGGGGCAACGGATTGCCCTCAGATTGTCAATAAAGCCAGACTTTTTTAGGGAAAAGGGAGCGACGTCTCCCCGTCCGGGTACTTCAATCCCAGGTGGCGGCAGTGCCGACACCGTACCAGCTTGGCGGCAAGGGGCCAACCTTGCGGCTTCCGGTGTTATTTGTCAGTTTTACATCATATAAAAATTATTTTAAAATAACCCTTGCGTTTTTAGAAAAACTGTGTTAGGATAAACAAAATTATTTCTTGAGGAGCATGACATGATCAACCTCAGCCCCACAACCGATTACCGCTTTTTTGGCTTTACCTATTACTTTGGTAAGGCTTATTTCGGTTTGGCTGAAACAGTGTTGACCTGCTCTTGATCTGATTCAAGGCACGTTACCCGCAGCCGGCCGGCTGCGGGTTTTTTGTATTTCGGGAGGTAAAAAGATGATTGTCATTTTAAAAAAGGATCCCAACAAAGAACAGTTGGAAAGTCTCATTGACTGGCTGAAAGAAAAAGGGCTGCAAATCCATGTCAGCGTCGGCGTGTCCCAGATGATTCTGGGCCTGGTGGGCGACACCTCCGCCTTGGATATCGGTTTGATCTCCGCACTGGATATTGTCGAAGACGTGAAACGCGTACAGGAACCCTACAAAAAGGCCAACCGCAAATTTCACCCCGGGGACACTGTGGTCAAAGTCGGCAACACACAAATCGGCGGCGGCAATCTCACCATCATGGCAGGGCCCTGTTCCGTTGAAAGTGAAGCGCAAATCGTCACAGTGGCCCGGGCCGTCAAAGAAAGCGGCGCGACCATGCTCCGAGGCGGCGCCTTCAAACCACGGACTTCCCCCTATGCCTTTCAGGGCATGGGCGCGGAAGGTTTGGAACTGCTAAAGCTGGCCCGAGCTGAAACAGGTCTGCCTATTGTTACGGAAATCATGGATACCGCCCAGATCGATCTCTTCGCCGACGTCGACGTCATCCAAGTCGGCGCCAGGAACATGCAAAACTTTAATTTGCTGAAACTTTTGGGCCGCCAGGAAAAACCTGTGATGATCAAACGCGGACTGTCCTCCACCTATGAGGAATGGCTGATGAGCGCCGAATACGTCATGGCCGAAGGCAATAAAAACGTCATCCTCTGCGAACGCGGCATCCGTACCTTTGAAAAATTCACCCGCAATACCCTGGATATTGCCGCAGTTCCCGTGTTGCGCCGCCTAACCCATCTACCGATCATTGTTGATCCCAGCCACGCCACAGGGAAAGCCTTTTTGGTACCTGCCTGCGCTACGGCAGCCGTGGCTGCCGGCGCCGACGGTCTCTTGATCGAGGTTCACAACGACCCGGAACACGCCCTTTCCGACGGTCCGCAATCATTAAAACCGGAGGCCTTCGCGAAACTATCTCAAAAATTGCTCGCCCTTCATACCTTTACCAAAGATCAGGAGGATTAAAATGAACATCGGCATCATCGGACTGGGGCTGATCGGCGGCTCCTTTGCCAAAAGTATTAAAGCGCGTACCGCCCATAAGGTATGGGGCATGGATATTGATCATGAAACCATGACCTTAGCCCGGCTCTGCGGCGCCATCGACGCTCCTTTAAGCGAAAATAAGCTAAAAGACTGCGACCTGATCTTTGTCGCTCTCTGCCCCGAGGCTGCCATCGCTTG
>CALFRX010000107.1 GCA_937919295.1 uncultured Peptococcaceae bacterium
GGCGATATCCTTTTCGATCAGATCATTGGCGCAGGCGGCGGCAAGGTACGTTTTGCCGTAACCTACCGCGCCCTGAAAAAGGAGGCCGTCGGGGTTTTCTCCCGCGGCCACCGCTGCTGTAAAGCCTTGCGCCGCTTTGACGATGGTGGCGGCGTTATCGCGGTAGGTCAGCTTATTGCCGCCCCGCTTATCAGCGGAATAAAAAGAAAAATCAAAATCATGAAACGTCTGCTTGGCAAGGTGCGGCGTGATGCCAGCCTTTTCCCGTCTAAGCTCTAAAATAGCCGGCCGCTTACAGGAACAAGCCATGGCCATGTCACCCACAAAATAAAAACCCTTATCCTTGCATCTTTGGCAACGGTAATGAGACTCCTCTCCCATGTTCACCGCCTCATTGTTGATTTTTAGCTCAGAGAATTTTTTCATCAGAACACCTCATAGATATCATCGGAATAAATCTCTTCCTGACCGTTTCTGAAAATGCGTTCGCTCTTCTTGGCGCCATTTTTCGCGGTAGCTTTTCTGTTTTTATCGGCTTTTTTTAAGTCGGCGACAGTGGTGATTCCCTGCTTCTGCCAGGAGCGGAGCATGGCTTCGATATAGCGAAAGTTATATTTTCCCAAAAGCACGGCACGTTTTAAGCCTTCTTCAATGAGCTCAGCCGGAATATTTTCATTATGATACCAATAACTGATCTGTTCTCCTTCGATGGGCGAAAGAGGCCGTCCCATTTCCTGTTCAAAGCGGAGGTAGAGAGCGGAAAAAACCTTGTCCTCTTTGATGGCCTGCTTTTCCTTCTTGATTTTCTGTTCCATCTTAATGGCCCGGATATTCCAGACCTCCATAAACTTGTCAATCAGTCCATCCAATTCAATAAACCCTTCGCAATTCAGCCGCAGAAATCCTTTATCGATGAGCATAGCTGCTTTTTCTTTGACTTCCTTCTCGGAATAGTTGCTATCACGGGCCGTATTTTTAAAGGAAAGGGCGCTTTTTCTTCCCTTTAGTCGCAGCAGGACAATAAGGAAAAGGGTCTCTTCCTCGTTGAGGCCGAGCTCTTTATAATAATCCAGCAGCACATTAGGGACAGTTGTGCTATCGGAAAGCATTTCAAGGGCCATTTTGCTGATTTCCAGTTTCATCATTTACCTCTATCTCCGCCAAAAAGCGGGTGTAAACACGATCAATACGGTATAGATCTCAAGACGCCCCAAAAGCATCAGGGTGCTCAGAATCCATTTTCCGGCGGTGGTTACCGCAGAATAATTCCCGGCGGGACCAATCATGCCGGAACCGGGGCCATCATTGGAGATCGCAGACATGGAACCGGTTAACGCTTCCTTAAAAGGCAGTCCTGTCAAAGATAAGGCTATGGTGCCCAAGAATGTCAATACAAAGAAAAGGAAGGCGAACTGCAACACTTTCATGACCGTATTATCCGTTACGGTTTTACCGTTTACCTTGACTTCCATCATTGCCCGTGGGTGCAGCATTCTGAAAAACTGCGCTTTCAAACTCTTATACGCCACCAGATACGTGCCCATTTTAATGGAACCGGCTGTAGAAGAATAAGATGCGCCGATCATCATAATGCAGATCAATATTGTATAGGAGGCCGTGGGCCAAAGATCGAAATCATCGGTACAAAAACCGGTAGTGGTTAGCTGTGAAACGGATTGGAAAGCGGCAAGCCGCAAATTTTCTCCGAAAGCCTTGGTTGTGTGCAGCATAAGGTCGATGGTCACAATGGTAATCACGATAAGAGTAAAGAAAAAGTACAGGCGAAATTCCTCGTTTTTCGCCAGCGTTTTGGAAGAATGTGTTGAAAAGCATTTGTACATCAACGGAATACTGATGCCACCGATGAACATAAAGGCGGTGATCACCCATTCAATGTAAGCGCTGTGATAGCCGCCGACGCTGTCGTTTAACGTGGCAAAGCCGCCTGTGGAAATCGCACCGAAAGCATAACAGAGCGCATCGGAAAACTTCATCCCGCCAAAGAGCAAAAGGATCACACACACCGTGGTCAGCGCGGTGTAAGTCAGCCATAAATAGATTGCGGAATCCTGCACTTTTGATGAAATCTTTTCGTTGAACGGTCCTGACAACTCAGCCCGAAGCATGGTCAAACCGCCGGTATCCGCCTGGGAAAGAATGGCGACAAAGAGCACGATCACGCCAAGGCCGCCCAGCCAGTGGGTGGTACTGCGCCAAATCAAAAAAGAAGTCGGCACAACTTCCACATCGGCCAAAGCCGATGCGCCGGTGGTTGTGAAGCCGGACATGGCCTCAAAAAAAGCCGAGGCAAAATCAGGAAAAATACCGCTGATATAATAGGGCAGCGCGCCGATGACGGAAACGGTGATCCAACTTAAAGTCACGATCAAAAACCCTTCCTTGGCGCGAATGGGCATTTTACCTTTTGTGGAAAAGACCAGGGCACTGCCGCTGATCAAACAAATCAAAATCGTCATCAAAAAGACGGCGGTATTCGTTTCGGCCTCAAATAACGACCAGATCGTCGGCAGCAGCAGGGCAACACCGACAATCAATAATATCTTACCCAGTGCATTCAGCACACAGTTGATCCTAATCATAACTGCTGTTTCTCTTCAAAGAATTTTTCCACCGCTTTACTGGTTTGCGGCAAAGTGATGACGATAAGGCGGTCGCCGGGGAGAATCACGTCATTCCCTTTGGGAATAATGACTTCGTTGTTCCGCATAATCGTGCCTAAAATCGTGTTTTCCGGGAAATTAAGCTCCGTCAAGGAAGTGTTCAAAATGCTCGATTGTTTCGGCGCCTCGATTTCAATGGCATGGGCGCTGGTATCGCCGAGGAGCGTTAGGGATAAAACATTGCTTGTACGCACATAGCGCAGGATATTACCGGCCGCCAACAACCGCGGACTGAAGCTCTGGTCGATCCCGATGCGGTCGACGATGGGCATAAAATCGGACATCTTTAACTGTACGATTGTACGCTTGGCGCCGAGTTCTTTGGCGATCACCGCGCTTAGAATGTTGAAATTGTCTTCGTCGGTTACTGCGATATAAGCGTCGGTTTCTTCGATGTTTTCGTCTTTTAACAGCTGAATATCACTGGCGTTGCCGTGAATGATCAAAGAATCATCCAAGGTATTGGCCAAGGTTTTACACTTTTCGTAATCTTCCTCGAAGATTTTAATGTTAAGTCCCTGCTTTTCCAGCTCAGAAGCAAGGTAATAGCTGATGGTTTCACCGCCGACGATGATGATGCTCTTCGCCTTTTTGCGGGATTGCCCGAAATCATGGCCGACCTCTTCCATATGCTCCGTGCTGGTAATCAAAAAGAGACGGTCATTTTTCATGATCGTATCGTTTCCGTTGGGAATGATCATTTTGCCGGACCTGAGGATACCGACGATCAAATACGCGTGATTGCTTTTGATATCCTTCAGCTTTTTCCCGACGACAACCGTAGTATCTAAAATTTTAAATTCCAAAAGTAATACGCGGCCATGATTGTAAAAGTCCACGTTAATCGCATCGGGATAATTCAGCATTTTGCAAATCTGAGTCGCCGCCACGCGCTCCGGATTGATGATCATATCAATACCCAAAGACTTTTTCAGCGTTTCGGAATCAAGATCCACGAATTCAGGGCTTCTTACCCTGGCAATGGTCGTTTTCACACCAAAGGATTTGGCGATAAAGCAGGAAACGATGTTGAGCTCGTCCCGTTCGGTCACGGCCAAAACCATATCCGCATCGGCGATGCCGGCCTTGCGCAATACCGTCGTCGAGGTGCAACTGCCTAAAACCGTATCGACGTCGAGACGTTCTTCGACGGTAAGCATACGTTCTTCGTCCCTTTCCACGACGGTGACGTCGTGATTTTCATTAGACAGCATATATGCCAGCACAAAACCAACTTTACCGGCACCAACGATAATAATCTTCATTTTCTCATCTCTTAATCGTTAATAAATTGATCGATCCGATGAAACGCCTCTTCGATTTGTTTCATCGACGTCGCGTAAGAACAGCGGATGAATCCTTCCCCACTCTTCCCGAAAGCGTTTCCGGGAACAACGGCCACTTTCTTTTCTTGCAATAACCTGGTGGCAAAAGTTTCGCAGTCCATGCCAAACTTTTCAATGGAGGGAAAGGCGTAAAAGGCGCCCTCTGGCGATACCATGTCAAGACCGATATCCTTGGCTTTTTTCACGATATAGCGGCGGCGGTGATCATATTCGGTGCGCATCCGCGCAACTTCTTTGATGCCGTTGCGAAAAGCTTCGATGGCCGCTATCTGACCCATGATGGGCGCGCAGAGAATGGTATATTGATGAATCTTGACCATGGCCTGAATAAATTCAGCGTCACAGGCAATGTATCCCACCCGCCAACCGGTCATGGCAAAAGCCTTGGAAAGGCCGCTGACAAGGATTGTCCGTTCTTTCATTCCGGGGAGTGAGGCAAAGGAGACCGGTTCATGTTCATAGGTAAGTTCGCTGTAGATCTCATCGCTGATGACGATCAGATCGTGTTTTTTCGCCACCTCGGCCAAGGCTAAAAGCTCGTCCCTGGTTAAAACCGCGCCGGTGGGATTATTGGGGTAACTCAGCATCAACACTTTGCTTTTCGGCGTGATTTTTGCTTCGATATCCTCCGGCGTCAGTTTGAATTCCTTCGCCGCCGTGGTGGGAATCATCACCGGCTTGCCATGAGACATTAAGGTGCAGGCCTGATAAGAAACGTAACAGGGTTCGGGAATCAGTACCTCATCGCCGGGATTGAGCAGTGTGCGCAAAGCCATATCAATGGCCTCGCTGGCGCCCACCGTTACGATGACCTCTTTGTTTTCATCGTAGCTTAGACCGAACCGTTCATAAAGGTAGCGGACAATCTCTTGCCTGAGTTCCAGCATACCGTAATTGGAGGTATACATCGTATACCCCTTTTCCAGGGAGTAGACGCAGGCTTCCCGGATCGTCCAGGGAGAAACAAAGTCCGGTTCCCCAACGCCGAGAGAAATGATATCTTTGGAATTGGCGCAGAGATCAAAAAACTTGCGGATTCCCGAAGGCGGAATCGCCTTGATATCTTCAGTAATATAATGATCCGGTTGAAAACTCATAATAACACCGCCTGTCGCTTATCGCTCTCTTCCTCTCCGTAAAACACTTCGTTTTCTTTGTATTTTTTCAAAACAAAGTTTGTCCAGGTACTTTTGATGCCGTCAATGGTCGATAATTTTCCAGATACGAAGTTGGAAACTTCCATCATGGTCGGAGCTTCCACCATCAGGGCAAAATCGAACTTGCCGGATACCAGCATCAGTGATTTTACCTCGGGAAAGCCGCCGATACGCCGGGCAATGTCGTCAAAACCGACTTCTCTTTGGGGCTGTACTTGTACGTCGATACGCGCATAGACCATTGGTTCCGTGTTGATGCGGTCCCAGTCAATGATCGCCGTATATTTTAGAATAATTCTATCCTCTTCCAACTCTTTGATAGCCTGATCCAGGGCTGCCCGGTCAATACCGACCATCGCGGCGACGGTATCTCTATTTTTGGTGCTGTCTTCTGCGAGAATGTTCAAAATTTCAGTTTTTAAATCTTTCATGGCTGCCTCCGTTGGTTTTCAAATTTATCTATCGTTTCCCCAAGAATGTACTAACTTTTGACGAAAGCGCTTCTCTTTTGCCCCATCCTCCGGCGAACTTACCGGAGTCTGTTTTGCCTATGGCCTAACCCGTGAAACAATGGGGTATTACCGTAGTTAACGGCGCTTTTGCGCACAGATTCCGCAAATCGGAACTGTAATAACGACTCAAAATGATTGAATTTTATTATATCATAAAGCAGAAAAAAATACCATATAAAGATATGAGGTGATCGTATGGAAAGATACTGCTATGATCCGACCTTTTTATACTTAACCACAAACTTCACAAGCTTTTTCATGCAGAATAAGACCATTTTTGAGCTGTATTTTTGGTCAAACATTTTCAATGTGATCAGTGATCAGCTCAGTGCTATTGCCGCTCTTTACGTGCTCATGGAAGAATTGCAAAAGAACGCAGAGGCTTCTGACGAAACAACCTGATTTCTGGAATCATCCGTTCTTTGTCCGGATCAAGCTTTAGCAGCGGTTTCATCATCCGGTTGGCCCAGTATTCCGTTTCCGTATCATCACCGATCAACAACACCAAATCGGCAATATCCATCATCACAATATTGCGCTGAAAACGCATTTCACTGCCATAGACAGGCTTTAGAATCAATTCTTCATCGCAACGGGCAATGACGCGGTAAAGCATTTCCCTTTCATTTTCCCGCCAGTGATTGGCTTCCTCCTCGTGGGTAAAAACACCGTCTATTTTCATAGAGGGATATAGTTGACGCTGGTCAAGAATGAGATTGAGGGCTGTCAGCTCCGTTCCGCGGCCAACGCCGCAGAGGATTTTTCTGATTCCAAAATCATAATATAACAAAGCCACCCGCTTTGTAAAGAAATCCTCACAAAATTTTAGGTTCCGGTCGCCGTCGGCGATTATCGCGCAAATCTTCATCGTTACCTCGTTTATCCATAATGCTGTTTCTATCATATGCGAAATCAAAAAAAATAAACCCGCGGTAACGCGGGTACTATATTTTTCAAGATATACTCTTTTTATTTCAACGTGGCGATGGTCACGCCGGCGCCGCCCTCATAGTAGCCGCCAAGACGTTGTTCTGCCACGCGGCGGTCTTTTTTCAAAAAATCGGCCACCATTTTCTTCAATACACCGGTGCCGAGACCGTGAATGATCTTC
>CALFRX010000108.1 GCA_937919295.1 uncultured Peptococcaceae bacterium
CGACGCTCTTCCGATCTGCCAAATACAACCAGTTGCTCCGTATTGAAGAAGCATTGGAAGACGCGGCCCAGTATCGCGGTATGGATGTTTTCTATAATCTGAAATAAGCGGATCAAAGACTGTGACAAGAGACCGCGTTTTCACGGCGTACAAAAGCACAACGCGACGATAGAGTGATCGCTGCTTCATGTTTCTTCGGTTTTCTTGCGGAGAATCTGTTTTTCTGCGGAATCAGCGAAATTTCGGTTGTATTTCAATTTTATTTATGTTAAAATACTACTGCTACTTATTTTGGAGGTATAACATGGAAATATTTTTAATGATTGTCGACGTGCTGATTTGTCTCGGTCTCATTGTTGTTATTTTAATGCAGTCCAGTAAAAGCACAGGCGTTTCCGGCGTCATTGGCGGTGCTTCGGAGCAGTTTTTTGGTAAGAAAAAGGGTCTGGACGCCCTGTTTGCCAAGGTTGCCGCAATCCTCGCCGTCGCCTTTTTTGTGCTGACTTTGATTATTGCCATTGTATTTTAATTAATTTTATATTTTTACACATCATTATTTTTAGGAGGGGTTGAAAAAATGGAGACATTTTTCACCATCAATACCACGGTGTGGCTGACTTTGGCTGCGGGTCTTCTTGCCCTGCTTTTTTCTCTCGTGCATGTCAAAAGAGTCACCAGCGAAGCACCGGGTAATGAAAGAATGCAGGAAATCAGCGGCGCAATTCACGAAGGCGCCATGGCTTTTCTCAAAGGTGAGTACAAGATTCTGATTATCGTGGTGCTTATCCTTGTTGGGATCATCGTTGCCGCCGGTTTCGCTACCGGTAACGGCGAAGAAACACTGAGTCCTTTAACGGCGATTCCCTATCTGATCGGTGCGCTTTGCTCTGTTTTGGCTGGTAACTTTGGTATGCGCATTGCGACCAAAGCCAATGTCAGAACTGCCAACGCTGCCCAGCGCGGCACCAACGCCGCTTTGCGCGTTGCTTTTTCCGGCGGTGCCGTTATGGGTCTTTGTGTGGTTGGTCTTGGTCTCGTCGGTATTGGCATCACCTTAATGATTTTTTATATCCTTACACCGGATATGAGTGAAATTACCCGGGCCTCTGTGGTAAACGGGTTTGCCCTCGGAGCTTCTTCCGTTGCCTTGTTCGGTCGTGTTGGCGGCGGGATCTATACGAAAGCCGCTGACGTCGGCGCCGACCTCGTCGGTAAAGTCGAAGCAGGTATTCCCGAAGATGATCCCCGCAACCCCGCCACCATCGCCGATAATGTCGGCGACAATGTCGGCGACGTTGCCGGCATGGGTTCCGACCTCTATGAATCTTACTGCGGCGCCATCATCGCCGCCATTGCTTTGGGCGCGTCTTTATTCAATGGCAGTACCATTGGTATCATAGTGCCGTTGCTTCTGGCTGCTACCGGTGTTGTCGCCTCGGTCATCGGCACGTTCTTTGTGCGCACCGGTGAAGGAGCCAATGCCCAGAAAGCATTGAATCTCGGCAGCGGTATCGCCATGCTTTTGGCGGTCATCGCCGCGTTCTTCGTTTGTCAGCTTCTGCCGGAAGCGAATTATGACCTGATTTTCCCGGTTGCTTTTAAATACGGCGCTTTCATTGCCGTTGCCAGCGGTCTGATTGCCGGTTTCCTCATCGGCAAACTGACCGAATACTATACTTCCTTTGATTACAAACCCGTGAAAAAGATCGCAGGTTCCTGCGAAACCGGTACAGCCACGAACATCATCTCCGGTGTCGCCACCGGGATGCTTTCCACGGCTTTGCCTGTGATCGTTGTTGCCATTGCCATCCTTGTTTCCTATCATTTTGCCGCCCTTTACGGTATTGCTTTGGCCGCGGTTGGGATGCTTTCCACCACCGGTATCATCGTTGCCGTTGACGCTTACGGCCCTGTGGCCGACAACGCCGGGGGTATTGCCGAAATGAGCGAAATGGATCCCCACGTCAGGGAAATCACCGATGCTCTCGATGCTGTGGGCAACACCACCGCCGCCATCGGCAAAGGTTTCGCCATCGGCAGCGCGGCGCTTACCGCTTTGGCCTTGTTCTCCGCCTATACCCAGGCCATGGGTATGGATACCATCAATATCCTTAATCCGAAAGTTGTCGCCGGTCTCTTCATCGGTGGTATGCTGCCGTTCCTCTTCTCCGCTCTGACCATGCAGGCCGTCGGCCGCGCCGCCGGTCAGATGATCGCAGAAGTGCGCCGTCAGTTCAAAGAAATCCCTGGCATTATGGAAGGGACAGGCCGTCCCGACTACGCCCGGTGCGTCAGTATTTCCACCCATGCCGCTTTGAAAGAAATGATCATCCCCGGCCTTTTGGCGATTTTTGCGCCGCTCATCGTTGGTCTTCTGCCCTTCCTTGGCGCCGAAGCACTCGGCGGGCTCCTTGCCGGCTCCCTCGTTACCGGTTTTCTTTTGGCTGTGATGATGGCCAATGCCGGCGGCGCCTGGGATAACGCCAAAAAGTACATTGAAATGGGCAATTACGGCGGCAAAGGCTCCGATGCCCACGCCGCTGCCGTCAACGGCGATACCGTTGGTGACCCCTTCAAAGATACTTCCGGCCCTTCCTTGAACATTTTGATGAAATTAATGACGATTGTGGCATTGGTTTTCGCCCCGATGTTCATGTAATCAAAACGCCGTAAAGACCGCACATCGCGGTGTTGTAATACCCCGGAATTTTCCGGGGTATTTTTCTTGTTTCCCCAGCTAAATTGGTATTTTATTTTGTAAAGGTTTATGTTATACTGTAGCCATGAAATTATCGAAACGCCTCAATGCCGTAAAAGAATATTTGCCCTACGGCCTTGTGGTCGCCGACATCGGCGCCGACCGGGGAGAACTTTCTCTTTGCTTGCTCAAAGAAAAGATTGCACAAAAGGTGATTATCGCGGATATCTCGGAGAAATCTCTTTGCCGGGCAAAGCAGCTCTTTGCCGAGGAGAACGTAAAGGAGCAGGTTGATTTCCGCGTTGGCGACGGGTTGTCCGTGCTCACGCCGAAAGAAGCGGATTACGCTGTTTTCGCCGGTATGGGAGGTTTGACGATTTGTGAGATATTGTCTGATCGCCCCGGCGTCACCATCTCTTTGCGCGGTTTGGTGATTCAGGCCATGGGCAATAGCGATAAGGTTCGCGCGTTGCTCAATTTAGCTGGTTTTCGCATCGTTGGAGAAACCATGGTTCTGGAGGAAGGCCAGTAT
>CALFRX010000109.1 GCA_937919295.1 uncultured Peptococcaceae bacterium
CTATCATCCTGTAGTCCAAAATCCGCTACCGCGGCTTTTGTCTACAGTCTGAGACCTTGGAAAATCATTTCCAAGGTCTTTTTTTTATTCCGGCGGTTTGGTTCTTCTCTGTTCCTTATAGGCCAAAAGGAGCAAAATACCAAGGACTGAAAAAATAGCGGTGGTAATATAGATCTGACGAAAACCAATGTTCAGGGTTTTCTGATAGACAGCCTCGATCTTATCAGACTTCTGATCGATGGCGGTTAAGTAATCGGCTTCCCCTTCTTTAAACGCGGCGGGAACCGCGTCTTTTAAAGCCTGCATTTCTTCGATGGTCGTATCCATTTCAGCAAGGCCCCTTTGCATTTCCCTTACCGCTGTTTCCAGCTTCGCCTTTTTCCGCTTTGTTTCCTTGATATTTGTGTTGAGCGCCGCGATCTGAGCTTTTAGATCACTTTGCTTTTCCTCCATGGTCTGAATGGAGCTTGCCAAAGCAGAGCTTTTCGTCGCCAAATCCGCCGGAGTCTGCAAACCGCTGAGCTGATCTATAACGCTTTGGGGAAGTCCACTGACGACTTCCGACGGGAGCATACTTAAAATGCCGGAATACTCCCCGTCTCCCTCTTCCTCTGGGACAGGAACGCTCCCCAGTTGGGCGTAAAGGGCATTCATCGCCGTCAATGCCTGATTTTGCTGAACCAGCCCTTCTTCCACGCCGTTTAAACCGGATTCCATACCGGAAACGGCGCTTTTCATCTGAGATATGCCGGTTTCCATGCCGGATATGGCCTCGTTCATTTCATCAATATTTTGGTTCAACTCCGCCCGCACGCTTTTTAGCGAAGCGATCCCGCTCCCCACGCCGTCTTCAATATCGGAGATCAGCGAAGGCGTGGTGAGCTCAAACATACTCACGGCGAAAGTTTTCGTCCGCTCCGTAATGTTGGTCACATCGGAAGTTTTCAACAGATCGATGACGTCATCAGGGATTTCCACGTCACCATCGGAAACATCGAAGGACACCGAGGTCATCTCCGTTAAATCGGGAAAGTCAATGTCGGTCAAAGCTTCGCTGTAATCCGGGTCGTTTTTCATTTTACTCCATTCCCCGTTAAGTTCATCCGCGTAAGGCAATTTCGAAACGGTAACTTCACTGGGGAGGATATTGGTGATGTTATCTTGCAGCGCGATGCCGGCGTGGGCTAAAAATGCCACCATGATCACAGGCGCTACAGTCGTGCCGATGGAGCGCACCAGGGAAAGTGTCGCCAAGGCTGTGGCGGATTCTTCCCTCTTCGTATTGGCAAGCATCATGTAGTTCAACGGTGCTCCCATGGTGAAACCAATGCCAAGGCCCGTTAACATCAAGGCGGTAAATACCGTAAAATAGGAGGGCTGTGGTATGGCAATAAAAATCAGAAAAAGGGAACCGATGATCGATAAGATAAACCCGCCTGCCAATACCGCTTTCGCCCCGAAACGGTCCGTGAACTTACCGGAAAGCGGCGCGCCCACCCCGGAAAAAAGGCCGAGTACAATAACGAAATAACCACCGCTCCCCGGCGGAATCTTCATGGCATTTTCCGAAAATTGGGGCACAAAAACCATGCCCATGAGCAGAATGCCGGAGATGGCCGCCACCAGCAAGGTGATGACGATGGGACCGCTGCGAAAATATTGCAGATTCATTGCCGGGTCTTCCGCCTTTTTTTCAACAAAAATGAAAAGCGGCGTTAATATGAAAAAGGCGCATAAAAACGGATAGACATTCGTCGCCCGAATCGTTCCGCCAAAATCGAAGAAATCAATATTCTTCAGTCCGTATAACAGCGAAAGAATCATCAATACCAGCAGAAAAATACCGATGAAGTCAATTTTCTTCACATTTTCAACTTTGGTATTGGGCAGAAAAATCAGACCGGCCACAACAACGAAAATGGTGATTGGGATATTGACGTAAAAAATGAATTGCCAGCGGTCCGTACCAAAAAGATCCAAAATGGCACTGCCCGCCGAGGAACCGAAGATATTGGCAATACCGTAAACACCGCCAACCAGCCCAAGAGCAAGGCCCTGCTTCTCTTTCGGGAAAATGCTGCCAAATTCCGCGGTGGCAACCGGCATAATGCCACCGCCGCCCATAGCCTGCACCGCCCGGGCAACCAGCAGAAAACTGAAACTGCCGACATCTTGAGCCAAACCGCAAAAGAGGGAACCTATACCAAACAGGGAGATACTCAGGATATAGATCATTTTACGGCCAAAACGATCCGCAAGTTTCCCCATCACCGGAATGCTGGCGGCATAGGTTAGGGTATAAATGGTGATCAGCCAGACCCCGGTTTTTTCATCGACCCCCAAACTGTTTTGAATGACGGTTCTGGCAGGTGTAACAATTCCGGTATCCAGGGCGCCCATAAAGATACCGAAAAGGTATACCGCCATGATCATGCCGAAAAAGAGCTTTTTGTCCTTTTCCCGGCCGCTCATAGTTTTTCCTCCACGCCACGGTCTTGCAGCCCGTTCATCCCATTAAAAAGCAGATTTAGCATCAGCTCGATTTCCTTTTCATCGTCAAAGGTTTGCTCCGGGCGAAGATAGATTTTATCCATGGCATAAGCGAACAGGAGGCAGACCATGAACCGGGTTAAACCGCCGTTTAGCGCCTCTCCATACTGATCCTTCGCAGCATCGGAAAGATGAAGTTCATGCAGGATATACGGCAGATAGCCGACATTCCAGATTTCACTAAGCCGCCCTTGTAATTTAGGGTTCATCAGGAATTCATGCACCGTCAGCTTTAAGATTTCCGGATGTTCATTTACCAAATGGATTTTTTCTCTGTATATATCCTGCAACAAATGATAGATGCCCTCGCTGCCATGATTGGTATACCCTTCCACCTTATCCCGAATCAACTTCTGCATAAGCGGATAAACCGCCTTATCGTATAGTTCCTGTTTCGTATGAAAATACTTAAAGAGCGTTTTTTCCGATACTTTCGCCTCCTGGGCAATTGCCATGGTGGTGGTACCGGTATACCCGTACTGCGAAAAAAGCCGTACCGCAGCGGCGATAATATCTTTTTCTTTGGCCGTAGGTTCCTTTTCCCCTGCATTGCATGGCGTCTTTGCTTCATCTTCCATCGCGCATCACTCCTTACAGTAAGTACTTACTTTACTATAGTATACGGCGATTTTTCCCGTTGTCAATAGAATATTACGGAAAAATTCAAATAAATTATACAACGCGGCAAAACGGACTTATGCAGACGATACTAAAAAATTCCGATCGGATAAAGCATATCGGGTTGGCAGGTATTTTTTTCGGAAGCGGAAGAAACAGAGACCAATTTCCTTGTGATCCTTTTAAAAACACAGCCTTTTTTTGTGATACCGGTTGATTATTCTTTCAAATTGAAGTATCGTATAAACAAAGTAATCACCGATTGCTTTTGAACTATATTATAAAGAAGGTCTTAAAATGAAAACCGGAGTGATCGACGTCGGCGGCGGTCTCCGCGGCATCTACGGCGCGGGGGTCCTCGACTATTGTCTTGAAGAAAACATCCCCTTTGATTACTGTCTCGGCGTATCGGCAGGCAGCGCCAACCTCGTTTCCTTCCTGGCCGGGCAGAAAGAAAGGAACCGCGTCTTTTATTTGGACTATTCCTTCCGCAAAGAGTATATCAGCTTCAAAAACCTGATCAAAAAGGGCTCCTACGTCAATCTTGACTATGGCTATACTGTTTTGAGCAACGCAGGCGGCGAATGTCCTTTAAATTACCCCGCTCTTCGGGCAAACCCGGCAAAATTTTTCGCCGTCGCCTCGGAAGCCCTCAGCGGCAAAACTAAATATTTTGAAAAAAGCGACTTGAAGCAGGATAACTACGATATTTTAAAGGCCTCCGCCGCTCTTCCCGTGGTGGGTAAGCCCTATGTCGTCAACGGCGTTCCCTATTTTGAC
>CALFRX010000110.1 GCA_937919295.1 uncultured Peptococcaceae bacterium
GCCGCCTTGTTGTTAGTCCTTCGGTACGAACAACGGGAAATCACCTTTTAAAAAGCACTCTTCCTCGCTGATCTTGGTGTTATCTTCATCGTCCCATTCAATGGCGCAGCAACTGCCTGCCGCCCGCTTACATTTCGGATACTTTGAACAGCGAAAAGCATAGCACTTCCTTTTATCTTCCGCCATATTTTTATTTTTGGGGATAAAAGCCCGTAGGCGCGTAATCGAGGTTGATCATGATGTTTTTCATCTGGGTGTAATGTTCCAGGATGACCTTGTGGGTTTCGCGGCCAATGCCCGATTCCTTATAGCCGCCAAAGGGAGCGCCTTCGGGAATCTGGTTGTAGGTATTCACCCACATACGCCCCGTCTCGATGTTGCGGGAAACTCGTAAGGCCCGGTTGATATCTTTGGTCCACACAGCGCCGCCGAGACCGTAGATACTGTCGTTGGCCATATCGACGACTTCATCTTCGTCATGGAATTTGATCACGACGCCCACAGGACCGAAGATTTCTTCTTGGGCAACGCGCATTTGATTATTGACATCAACAAGCAGAGTCGGACGAATAAAGTTACCTTTCGCCAATTCACCGTCTTCAATCTTATAACCGCCGCAGGCGACTTTCGCGCCTTCATCTTTACCGATTTCTACATAATCAAGGATTTTCTTGACCTGAGAAGGATTGATCTGGGTGCCCATTTGCGTTTCCGGTTTCCAGGGCATGTCCACGGTGATGTTATTAAAGGCTTTTACAGCGTCTTCTACGAATTTGTCATAGATGGTATCCTGGACAAAGATACGGCTGCCAGCGCAGCAGACCTGGCCCTGATTGAAGAGGATGCCGAGCTGGGCGCCATCAATGGCCTGATCCCATTGGCAATCGTCAAAATAGATATTGGCGCTTTTACCACCCAATTCCAAAGTGGAGGGGATCAAACGGTCGGCGGCGGCTTGGGCAACACTGCGCCCCACTTCGGTGGAACCGGTGAAGGCCAATTTACGGAATTTCTTGTGATCTAAAATATACTGCCCGGATTTGGAGCCGCTGCCGGTAATGACATTGAACACACCGGGGGGAACGACGTCCTGGATTAAACGGGCCAGTTCCAAAACGGATAACGAGGTATCACTGGAGGGTTTGAATACAGTGCAGCAGCCTGCGGCCAGCACGGGAGCTAACTTCCAGGCAGCCATCAGGAAGGGGAAGTTCCAGGGAACAATCTGACCCACCACACCGATGGGTTCTCTCAGCACAATGGAAAGGAACTGTTCATCCAAAACAGTGGCGGAACCTTCCTCCGCCATAATGCAGCCGGCGAAATAACGGAAATGTGAGGCACTTAAGGGAATATCAATGGCCATGGTTTCCCGAATGGGTTTGCCGTTGTCCATCGTTTCCACCATGGCGAGATGTTCTTTGTTGGCGTCAATGATATCGGCAATTTGATATAAAATTGCAGCACGTTGGTTTGGGGTGATTTTCTTCCAGCTCTTAAAAGCAGCCCAGGCAGCATCGACAGCTTCGTCAACGTCATCTTTGGTCCCTTGGGCGCAATAGGCAAGATGTTCACCATTGGCCGGGCATTTCGCAGCAAAGGTGGCACCGTCGGATGCGTCTTTCCATTTGCCGTTGATAAACAGACCATACTTTTCCTGTAACTTTACTTGACTCATGGTGTTACCTCCTTATTATTTCTTAATTCCATTTTAGTCCTCCTTCTATGTAGTGTCAAGGGCAATAGGCGGATTGTTTCGTAGAAAAGTGCCGAATTTTTGGTCTTTGCGCTTTACAAACGGGCTTTGCCTTAGGGCACCTTGGCTCTTCTTCCCTTATTCCTTATTAAGGTGATTTACCCGCGATATTACGTTATTTTTCCCGGTAATATCTCTTTTTGCAAACCCCGCCTTTCTTTACGATATCCCCCCGTCTTCCCTGTCTTTTCAGAAAACCTCTAAAACCTGGGGAAAACCTCCTTTCCCCCTCCCTGCGCTGGTTTTTTGTGATCAAGAGGATGGCTCCCTGAAAAACCGGGGCAGACCGGTAAAAACGGTTTACTTATATTTTATACAGTATGTTTTGGTCTTGCAATGGCACCCCCGATTGATTATAATAAAAGGATACAATTTATCACGAATGGGGGAATCTACCATGCATAGCGATATCATGAAAAAAGGCCCGGGAAGAGCTTCCCAGCGCTCTTTATTAAAAGCTCTGGGCCTGATCGACGAGGAGATTGAGCGGCCGCTGATCGCCGTGGTCAACAGCTTCAACGAAGTTGTACCCGGTCACATTCATTTAAAAACCATTGCCGAAGCGGTGAAAGCCGGTATTCGCATGGCCGGCGGCACACCGCTGGAATTCCCCACCATCGGCGTTTGCGACGGCATTGCCATGGGTCATACAGGCATGAAATACTCCTTGGCCAGCCGGGAGCTGATCGCCGACTCCATTGAGGTCATGGCCATTGCCCACGCCTTCGATGGCCTTGTTTTCCTGCCCAATTGCGATAAAATCGTTCCCGGCATGCTGATGGCGGCGGCTCGGCTCAACCTTCCA
>CALFRX010000111.1 GCA_937919295.1 uncultured Peptococcaceae bacterium
AGCCAGGGATTCTTTCAACTGTTTCAGACTGGCGGCAAGCCACGGTTTATCGCCCTCTGCTTTTTTTGCCGCTTCGTCTTCGGCCAGGGACGCTTTTAATTCCTGCAAACTGTTTTCCAGCCAGGGCTTGGCCTGGCGTTCTTCCTCGTCGAGGAGAGGGGCTTGCGTTTCAACTTCTACTTCAGTGGCGGCTTTTGGTACGTCCGCCCCTTGTGGCGCTTCTGTATCCGTTTCCGGTACGGTCGTGTCGTTATACGCTACGGTGATCGGCGTTGACTGCGCTTTTTCGTCCGCCTCCGGGGTTGCGAAGTTTTCGTTATCTTCGCGAAGGGACGCCTTTAATTCTTCCAAACTGTTTTTTAGCCACGGTTTGGCACTGCTTTTTTCATCGTCGGTTGATTTCCTTTTGGCGGAGAAGGCCACCTCGTCTGTTTCTTTCCAGCCGGAAACGCCGGCTCCTTTGGGAATCTTGATTTCCGGCAGGGATTCTGAGAAGGAATAGGGGTTTTCCACCGGCGGCGTGATCTCTTCCCGGGTTCCCGGGGCTGAAAAGCCTGAGACTCCCGCGCCTGCCGGTAAGTTTAGGGGAGGCGGTGAGATGATTTCTTGCAATTCCCGCGGCGGGTTGTAGGCATAGGATTTTTTGGCGCTGTCCCGAGGGGATGCCGCTGCTTCGTCAGGATCGTGGTAACCGGAGACGCCCTTCCCTTTGGGAATGGAGATTTTTGGCGCTTCCGTCTCCCGGTCGGTTCCACCATGAAGCGCCGAGGCGGTTTCCCTTGGTTCTGTTTTGGCCTCTTCTGCCATGGCGGCGGTTTCCCTCCGCTCCGCCGTCGCCGCTGTTTGCGGTTGTTTTGGCGGTTCGGCGGCGAAGGTCCCTTCGGGGTTATCCTTGTCTTTCAAACCGGAAACGCCTTTGCCTTTCGGCAGCTTTAGAGGAGGCAGAGGTGGCACTTCCTTTAATTCCTGTGGCGGCGTATAGCGGTACGGCTGCTTTTTGGCGGCAGCCAGGGTGGTTTCACTGTCCTTCATGCCGGAAACGCCGGCGCCTTTTGGCAATTCAAGTTTCGGTGGCGGTTGGATTTCCTTTAATTCCTGAGGGGGCGCTTCCTTTGCTTTGGCGCTTTTACCTCTTTTCGTCACGGTGCCGGGGATGGTTTCTTTGTTGCCGGGTTTCGCGGCGGCTTTTGGGGGCGGGACGGTATCTGCCGCGGTTTTTTCCTCTTCCGTCGCTTCCGTATCGGCGATGGCGAAGTCCGGGGTCTGATCGATGTCCTCAGGGTGAATTTCTGGTGTTGCGGCTTCTGACATCGGTTCTTCTTCTGTTTCTTTTGCTGCTTCTTCTATGATTTCCTCATCCCCGTCCTCATCGCTGACGGCCCAGTCGGGGAGACCGGCCATTTTGGAACGGTCCTCCAACTTTTCCGGGGAAACGCCGGGGTCAACTTCTGCCGCGGCGGCAGATTCCCCGTCGACCGGCTCTACCGGAGCAGGTTTTTCATCAAGAGATTCTTCATAAAGGGGTTCTTTATCAATCGATCCTTTGTCAATGGTTTCTTCAATGACCGGATCCTCTACGTAAGAGGGCTCTACAGTTCCTTCCTCAAGCGCTTCCTCGCTGGGGGCTTTCCCGCCCATGAGGAGGGAGAGATTGAACTCCTTGGCAAAGGCGTCAAAGACAGCGTCGGTAAAGAAAGGGGGCCGCTTGGGCCCGAGGATGACGTTATGGACATCGGCGGCGAAAAGGGAAAACAAGTTGGCAATGCTGCGCTGTTCCTGCCAGGACAAGAGCCAGGTCAAGGGGAGTTCCTCCAGGCGGCATTTGGCGGCGGCGGCAATGGCTTCCACCGCCCCGATGATATGGAGCAGGTCGCCGCATTGACCGACGTCGACGATTTTAGGAACACCGCCAATGGTAGTATTTTCGATATCGTTAAAGCGGAATTTGCAGCAGCCGTAGGTCAGTACCACGGAATCGCCGGGAAGGCGATGGATGATGTCGGTGAAAAATTGACGGTCTTCTCCGTAGCCGTCGCAGCCGCCGATGACGAAAATATGTTTGATATCGCCGTCGGCCATGGCCCCGGCGACTTTATAGCCTAAGGTTTGCAGGGACCTTTGGCCAAACCCGGTTTTTACCACCGCGCCGCCGTTGGTGCCGGGAAAGGTAATCCTTGACGGTGCGCCGTTCAGTTCAATGGCGCGGATCAGCACAGGCCGAAAGTCGTTATCCTCAATGTGGGGGATGCCGGGGAGTCCCGCGGTACCGGTGGTGAAGACGCGGTCGGCATAGGAGGGCAGCGGTAACATCACACAGTTGGAGGTGAAGACCACGGCGGCGGGAATATTATCGAATTCCAGTTGCTGATTTTGCCAGCCGGTGCCGTAATGCCCCTTGAAATGAGGGTATTTTTGGAAGGCCGGATAAGCGTGGGCCGGCAGCATCTCGCCGTGGGAGTAGACGTTGACGCCGGTATCGGCAGTCTGCTCAAGGATGGTCTTTAAGTTGTTCATATGATGGCCGCTGACCACGATAAAGGGCCCGGCGTCAATGACCCGGGGTACCTCCACGGGGGAGGGCTGGCCGTAGGTTTCGTTTTTTGCCTTATTGAGCAATTCCATGGCGCGCAAATTGACGTCGCCCATCTCTTTGAGCAGATCAAAGTAGTCCTCTTTGAAGTGATTGGCGCCTAAGGCGATGAGGGCTTTATGGAAAAAAGTGGCGGTTTCCTTGTTCTGATACCCCAGCACCCAGCTTTCGTAGGCATAGCTGGCGGTGCCGCGGATACCGAAGAGGAGCAGGGATTTTAACGAGCGGATATCAGGGGTTTTTTGCCAGATCAGGCGAATGTCGAAATCCTCCGGTATTTTCAGGCCGGCATTGAAAATACCGGAGGATTTCGACATT
>CALFRX010000112.1 GCA_937919295.1 uncultured Peptococcaceae bacterium
CCTGCCTGCTCCGCGGCGCCGTCTTCCTGCAAGGTAATCATAACGCCGTAATCAATGCCGGTATTGTAGGACTTGGCGATGTTTGCATCCAAGGAAAACAGCAGATAAACCCCCATCGCCCCCCGGCTGACGCTGCCGCTTTGCAGAATCTCCTCAACAATCTTTTTGACCGTATCTGCGGGTATGGCAAAGCCCATACCCTCAAAGCCGCTTTCCGTGATTTTGATGGTGTTGACGCCAATCACTTCGCCGTTTTCGTTACAGAGTGCCCCTCCTGAATTGCCGGGGTTGATGGCGGCGTCGGTTTGGATCAGATGAAAACTGATGCCGTCGTCGGTGACGATATAGCGGTTCAAGCCGCTGATGATTCCTTTGGTGACCGTACCGGAAAATTCGAGTCCGCCGGGATTCCCCACGGCCAAGGCTGTTTCGCCCACTTCCAAAGTATCGTCTGCGGCGAAAGCGGCGGCGGCGAGGCCGTCTTTTTCCACCTTTAAAAGGGCAAGATCGGTGCGCCTGTCATGCCCCACAACATTGGCCTCCGTTTCGCTGTCATCGGAGAAGACGACACGGATCTGGTCGTTTTCGGCAATCACATGGTAATTGGTGACAATGTAGCCCCGTTCATCGATGACGATGCCGCTGCCGGTGCTTTCCGTTACCGTGGTTCCGGTGCCGTCGTAAACGGAAGAGCTGTTGGTGGCCACAATCCCCACCACCGAGGGGATGATCTTTTCGGCGGCGGCGGTAGCGTTTGCGGTGGTGCTGTTGTCATCGGTTTTTGTTGCCGGGGCGTCCTTAGATTTTGTATCGAAGGTCTTTTGAATCCATTCGCCGGCAACGGTTTCGTTGAGGGTCAGTGCAAAAAAGCCGCCGATGAGGGCGGCTGTGATCAGTAAAATGATCAGGAGTGGCAGAGAGATCTTTCTCGCTTCCAAAATATCACCTCATATCAATCAATTCTTATGATTTCTGAGGTATGATAAGGCGGTGCCACGTGAAGGCCGATCGTTTCGTTGATCCCGAAATCGCACAACCTTTGGGCAGCTGTTTCGTAAGCCAGCTCCGGCCGGTTGTTTTCCTCGCTGAGATGCGCTAAAACGATTTCTTTGGTGGCGGGCCCGATGATTTTCTTTAATGCTTCCACTGCGTCTTCGTTGGAAAGATGTCCCTCATTGCCGGAGATTCGCGCTTTTAACTGTGGCGAATAGCGGCTTTGCCGCAGCAGTTCAGGGTCATGATTGAATTCGAAGACCAAACCGTTAGCGTTTTTTAAATAGTCGATCATACGCTGGGTTACTTTGCCCGTATCGGTGCAGATGCCCAATTTTGTGCCAGCATTGGCGATCACCAGACCGATGGGCTGTATGGCGTCGTGAAAGGTTTTAAAGAAATCAAAGGAAAAATCACCTATGGTCATACCATATGCGTATTCTCTCTGATTCCTTTCAATAATATTACCGAATCCACGGTATGTTTGCCATAATCTTGGTGTGGCGAATATCGGAATATCGTAACGGCGTGAAAGGCTCCCGGCGCTCTTGATGTGGTCGGTGTGTTCATGGGTAATCAAAATGGCAGAGATTTCTCTCATGGATTCTCCGATATTTTCCAGGGAGTGCTCAATATGGCAGGCGGCCATGCCGGCGTCGACCAACACTTTTGTTTTTCCCGAAGAGACGAAGATGGAATTGCCTTTGCTGCTGCTGAATAATGTTGCGAAGGAGATCATTCCTCCATCCTCCGGATGTCGGCGCCGATGGCTTCGAGCTTTTCTTTCATGTGCCAGTAGCCGCGGTCGATGATGCACATGCCATCGACCACGGTTTCATCATCAGTAGCGAGGGCCGCGGCCACCAGGGCGGCGCCGGCTCTTAAATCGTGGGTCATCACGGTGGCGCCGTGAAGCCGCTCTACGCCGCGGACCACGGCATTTTTGCCGTTTACGGCAATATCTGCGCCCATTTTGGTCAATTCCGAGGCGGCTTTCATGCGTTTTTCAAAGATATTCTCTTCGATCATGCTGGTGCCTGCGGCCAAAGAGGCCATGGCCATCATCTGGGGCTGCATGTCGGTGGGAAAACCGGGATGCGCCAAGGTGACGACGGAAACGGACGTCAGTTTTTCCGGGCCTTTGACGTAGATATTATTGCCGGCAGGGCGGATG
>CALFRX010000113.1 GCA_937919295.1 uncultured Peptococcaceae bacterium
ATAGGGGCGTTCACCAGCTTTTCCTTCGGGTCTCTCGGCGGTCGTTCCATGATGTTTCTCTCGGCGGGCTGCCGTTCCAGGATAATGGAACAGGTGGGATCGATGACCAGCTCCAACAAAACGACATGGAGGGGCAGTATTAGCAGGGCCACCGGATGAATGCCGAGGATGGGGCCGAGGAGCGCGGAAAAAGCAATGGGGATATGGATGGCGAAAATATAACCGACGGCTTTGCGGATATTATCGTAGATCCGCCGTCCGTCTTTTACGGTCTCTACAATGGTGGTAAAATTATCGTTTAGGAGAATCAGGTCGGCAGCTTCTCTGGAAACCTCACTGCCGCGTTTTCCCATAGCGATGCCGATATCGGCGTATTTGAGCGCCGGCGCGTCGTTAACGCCGTCGCCGGTCATGGCGACGATCTCCCCGTTCTTTTTAAATGCCTTGACAATGCGCATTTTGTGTTCCGGTACCACCCGCGAAAAGATGTTGCAGGTTTTCACTTTTTCACTTAGCGTTTCGTCGCTCATTTCATTGAGCATATCGCCGGTGATGATCTGGCCACAGTTTTGCATACCGATTTTTTTCGCGATGGTAGCGGCGGTCAGGCCGTGATCGCCGGTGATCATCACCACGCGAATGCCGGCTCTGTTGCAGACGGCAATATCATCCGCCACTGTTTCCCGGGGTGGATCGGCCAGACCGATGAGACCCAAAAAAGTCAGGTGGCAGTCAGTGATGGACGCGGGGATTTTAGCCTCTGTTTCCGGTTGTGCCGTGGCGATGGCAATGATCCGCAGGCCTTCAGCGGACATTTCTTTGATCTTTGCTTTTACGGTTGCCCGGTCTTCCTCCGTGATTTCGCAGACGGTTAGGATGCTCTCGGGAGAGCCCTTGGCGGCGATGAGGATTTCGTCGTTTCTGCGCCAGACGTGACCCATCATTTTGAGCTCGTTGGTAAAGGCATATTCTGTGATGAGTTCCCCATTGAAAAGGTTTTCCGGGGAAAATCCTTTTTCTGCACAGCAGGCGAGCATTGCTTTTTCCATGGGATCGTAGACGTCGGTTTCGCAGCCAAGACCCATGGTTTCGATGAGCGTGGCTTCATTCCCGTTAAGGGCCCAGGTATCCTGAACCGTCATCTGATTCATGGTGATGGTGCCCGTTTTGTCGACGCAAAGCACGGATACGGTTCCCAAGGTCTCTACCGAAGGTAGTTTGCGGACAAGAGACTGTTTTTTTGCCAGACGCCAGGCTCCCATGGAAAGGAAAACGGTGAGCACCACGGGAAATTCTTCCGGGATCATGGCCATGGCCAGGGTAATCCCGGCCAAGATGCTTTCTACGATGCGGTCAACTAAGGTATGATCGTTGATATTCAGATAGGTGACCAGGCTGACGAGGGCAAACAGCACTGCAGCAATGATCGCGCAGAGTTTTATAAGACTGGCCGTCTGTTTTTGCAGCGGTGTCGCTTCCTGGGGCGCGGTGGCGACGTTGGCGCCGATCTTACCGTATTCCGTCTTTTCTCCGATTCGATCGACTTGAACTACGGCGGTTCCCTGTGTTACCAGGGTTCCGGCATAGCAGTAATCCAGCCGCCAATAATCCTTGGAAGGTTCGGCTTTATCGGTACTTATTTTCCATACGCCTTCTGCTTCACCGGTAAGGGACGATTCGTCAACGCATAAATCATTGCTGCGGATAATCACGCCGTCGGCGGGGATTTTGGCGCCTTCGCAGATCATCATCAAATCCCCGGGAACCAGATCAGCGCTGGCGATGATTTGCTCTTTGCCGTCGCGGAGTACGGTGATCTGCGGCGCCGACAAGTCTTTTAAGGCGTTTAAGGTGCGGTCGGTCTTCCATTCCTGAATGACGTCAATGGTGATGATGCCGACGACGAAAATCAGCATGATGGCGCCATCCCGCGGTTCGCCCAGGAAAAAGTAGATGACGGCGGCGGCGATGAGGAGCAAAAACATCGGCTCACAGATGATATGGAAGGTTTTGCGGAGAAATCCCTCCTTTTTCTGGGGCGTCAATTCGTTTTTACCGTATTTCTCTTGTAAGGCGTGGGCTTCGGCGGAGGTTAACCCCGCCGGTTGTGATTTTTCGTTTGTCATAAAGAACCTCCGTTTTCGCTTTTTCAGCGTCGTTTGATTTCTCTTATGGCACTTCCTTTTTAAATCGCTTTGTTCCGTAAGATGAAAGAACACATCCATGGAACATACGACTGTCCCACAGATGTGCGTAAAACCACCATCTGCTGCTGCCCAAAGGGCGGCCCGGCTGCATGACCCAAGGGAGTCATTGCCTGATCAGTTTGTACTGTTGATTTAGCACTTCGTTTTTTTATGCGAAGTGTGATGCAGTGCGAAAAGATTACTGAAATTATATGCGAAAAGTCATAGAATGTCAACCAAAATCATTCGACTTTTAGGACTTTCCATTGCGCTTAGCTGGCAGTTTGTTTTAGCTAACCGATAAAACACAGCGCGGCCGTTTTCGGCCGCGCTGTACAGAAGGTGGGTCTATGACTTTTTCTAAATTTCGTTCTAAGAGACTTTTATTCGCCTAAGGTGATCTTTGTAAAGCCGCCGTAACGTTCCGCCATTTGGTCATAAAGCTTTTCACCTAGCATGAATTCGTAGATTTCATCGGCTTTTGCCACGGGATCGATATCGGCGAAGGCATCGGGATAGAGGATTTTACCGATATAATAGAGGTCGGCAAGGGCTGTTTCCACATTGCTGTAGTAGTTGGTATAGGGTAGTTGACCGTATACTTGAGCATCTTTCACCGCCGACAGAGATTCGTAAAAAGCAGGGTTTTTGGCATAGTCCTCATTGATCACGGAAAGCCCCTGTTCGTCCAGGAAAAGGATATCGGGATCCCAGGTGAGGAGCTGTTCCTTGTCGATGAAGAAGTGGCCCGCACCGAGTTCATCGGCGACATTTTTAGCGCCGATCCCCTGCAATAAAGCGGATTGTCCGTTGGTGCTGTCGATCCCCTGGATACCCTTCATGGCAAGGCCTCCCACATAAACGGTGGGCTTATCCGCGTCGGCAATATCTTGGGTCAGTTCTTTTAGTTCCGCCTGGCATTGAGCCATGTAGTCGATGAGCGCTGTAACCCGGTCTTCGTTGGCGGTGACCTGGCCGATGATCTCCATGGCCCGGTAGGTGGTGTCGTCAAAGACGGGGTCTGAGCCGCAGTTGGTGATAATGACGGGAATGCCAAGATCGCTTTGGAGCTGTTTTAAGCTTTCCGTGTCCATGATATCCCCGGCGATGATTACATCAGGATCTACTTGGGCGATGCGTTCGGGATCGGGATCGGCGGGAAATCCTTCGCCGACCAAGGGCAGATCGGCTAATTCCGGATGGGCTATGATATACGGTCTGCCGCTGGCGACATCTTGTTGCGCTTTTTCCACGCCGACCAAATTTTCCGTACCTGCGATATAAGTGTAAAGGCGAAGGGCGGAACCGAGGATCAGCAACCGTTCCGGCTGGCTGTTTAGGGTGACCGTTCTATCCGCCATATCGGTGATTTCAATCTTTTCGCCGTCGGCGGAGGTGTCTTTTTCTTCTTCTTGGGAACAGGCGGCAAAGGTGAAACAGGCCAACAGACTAAGAAGCAATAGCGGGAAAAGTTTTTTCATGTCAGACTTCCTTTCTTGCGGAGAACTCCGCTTCGTGATTTTTTGGGATCATAATCATAGAACCGTCGATTTCGTACACCGTGGCTTTGACGCCGTAAATTTCCTCAATGCTTTTGGCGGTGATGATTTCTTTGCCGCCCACCCCAAAGATCCTGCCGTTTTTCATTAGGATAAAGCGATTGGCAAAGCGCAGCGCCAAATTAATATCGTGCATCGTGACTATGACGGCGATACCCCGTTTTCTTGCCACCGTTTTGATGACGGAAATCGTATCCAGTTGGTTTTTAATGTCGAGACTGCTGGTGGGTTCATCCAGCAAGAACAGTTTCGGTTCCTGGGCTATGGCTCTGGCGATGACGACTTTTTGCAGCTCGCCGCCGCTGAGCTCGTCGGTATAGCGCATGGCGTAGTCTAAAAGCTCCAGTTCTTTTAAAGCGTTATTGACGATAGTTAGGTCTTTTTCGCCGGCGTCCCATTTGATATAGGGTTTTCTCCCCAGCAAGACGCTGTCGAAAACCGTAATCTTAGGCAAGGATTGGTATTGGGAAACATAACCGATGTTTTTGGCAATATCCAGGCGGGAAAGAGCGTCACAGCTTTTGCCGTCGATGAGGACGGCGCCGGCCTTGGGTTTTAAAATACGGTTGATACATTTTAAGAGCGTTGATTTTCCTGTTCCGTTGGTGCCTAGGACGGCAATGCAGTCGCTTTGTCCGATGGTAAAACTGACGTCGTGGAGCACAGGATGAGAGGGATAGGAAAAGGACAGACCGTCAACGGATAGAATCATCCTTTGACACCTCCTTTGCGCATCAGTAAATAAAGGAAGAGGGGCGCCCCTAAAAAAGAGGTCACCGCGCCTACCGGTAAAACCTGAGGACTGATTATGGTTCTGGCCAGCGTATCGGAGGCTAAGAGAATGATTGCTCCCATGAGAGCGGAGGCGGGAATCAAATAGCGTTTGTCAGTGCCGATGAGTCTTTTTGTAATTTGGGGCGCCACCAGACCGATGAAGCCGATGATGCCAAGGAAGGAAACGGTCACGGCGGCGATCAGGGCGGCCATGAACATGCCGCCCAAACGTACCCGCTCCGTGTGTACGCCGAGACTTTTGGCAACGTCTTCCCCTCCGTCAATGGCGTTGTAATCCCAGCGGCGAACCATGAAGTAAAGAAAGGATACCGCGACCACCGCGGACATGATGGCGATTTCCTGCCAGGAGGCGCGGCCCAGGTCGCCGAAGGTCCAGAAGATCACGGCGGCCACCTGGGTGCTGTCGGCGGCAAAATACTGGATGATCATGGTTCCCGCCGCGAAGAGGGAGCTGATGGCGACGCCGGCCAAAATGACGCTTTCAGGCGAAAATTTTCTAATTATGGAAAGTCCGAGAATCAAGGCAACGGCAATCAAGGCGAAGCATAAAGCCATCACCGTTACGATATAGGGGTTATTGATGACGACCTGGCCCAAACCCGAATTCACTACCGAACCGCTGTGGAAAACGATGATCGCCACGTTGGCGCCGAAAGCGGCGGCGTTGCTGATACCCAAGGTCGAAGGGGAAGCCAGGGGATTTCTTAGGTTATTTTGCATGATACAGCCCGCCAGGGCCAGACCCGTACCGGCCGCAAGGCCGGCGCATAACCGGGGCAGGCGGATATTCTGCACCACCATGATGTCTTTGGTTTCCCCATTGCCGAACAGGGCGGCGACCACTTTCGTGACGGATAAATGGGAAGCGCCGGCGTTTAAGGTGATGAAGGCAATGCCCATGGCAGCGAGAAACAGGAGCAGAATCCATAGTCTCTTTCTGCCCGCGGCCTTTTCGTAGAGTTCCCTTGTTTTTTTGTTTGCAGCAGAGGCCATTTGTCGCGTTCCTTTACTTTACCAACCTCGGTCATATCCGTTAAAGCAATCGAGGCAGACGGTTTTTCCATCTTGAAGGCGCATTTTGTGTTCCGGCGCGCCTTCGCCGCAGACTTCGCAGACAAGTGTATTGAAAATACGGGCCCTTTCCGGCACGTCAAAGGTGGGTTTTGTGAAGGTGAAAAGCTCATCGAGAGGTGCGCTGAGCAGATAATTTTGCCAAGCTTCGCGGTCTTGGTTCCTGTGTTCGTTTGGTCTCAGGCACATGCGGAGTTTTTTGCCGCTGGTTCTGTCAAAAAAGGAGAAGGCCTGTTTGCCGCTGCCTTTGTAGATCAGATTACCCTTGCCGAAAGTGCAGCTTAAAAGCGCCTGAATGGCGTCAACGCCGCAGGCGTCGTTTTCGGTGACGCAGACCAGTTCTTCATCATCGGACTGAGATACCCCCATTTTTTCCCGAACGGCTTCGACGACGCGAAAACCAATGGCCAGCCCGGGACATTGGTGGCCGTGAAAGGCCGCGGCCTTCTCCCACATCTCTTCATGCATGATATTTTCCTCCTTATATTACGGTGACAGGCACCGTTTTGATCAATTGCTTTGATTTAAAAAATAAAAGAAAAAAGAGCTATGAGCAAAAGGATCTCTCTTGCTCATAGCTCCGTGCTAATCGTTTTGAAACAGAGGATTTAGACTGTGATGAAAACGGAAAATCAAAATCTTGCTTTTTACCAACATCTACATGATGTTCTTTACGCTACCTTCATTTTAGTACGGTAATCATTTCGTGTCAATATGAATTGTTTGCCAAAGTATCGATTTATTTTGGTGCTTGCCGTATTGGATTTTTTGCCGCCTTGGCCGCTTTTCCGTAATGAACGCAATCTTCATGGTTGCCGCCCTGCTCCAAACGGCAAGCATGACGTTTTTTGGTGCAAGAAGCGATTTCCTCTAAGGCCTTGGCCGCTTCTTCAAAGAGGGGTTTATTTAAATTGTAATGGGTATAATAGCCCCGTTTTTCGCCGCTGACCAATCCGGCCTTGCGCAGTACTTTAAGATGCTGGGAAACTGTGGCTTCCGATAGTCCCAGGTTTTTGGCCAGGGCGCCGACGCAGAAGTCATATTCCAAAAGCAGATAGACGATTTTCAGCCTTGTTTTGTCCGATAGGGCTTTTAGTACCAATGATAAATCTTCCATATTATTTACTCCACGATCCGATCAATATCACCGTAAGTATTGCCGGGTCTGTTATTTATTTCCAGCCGCGATCATAAGTTTTGAAACAATCGAGGCAGACGGTTTTGCCGTCCTGAAAGCGCATTTTATGCTCCGGCGCACCTTCGCCGCAGATTCCGCAGGTGAGCGTATGGAATATTCTTGCCTTCTCCGGCAGTGCAAAGCGGGGTTCGGAAAAAGTGAAAAGTTCTTCTTGGGGGGCGTTTAAAATATGGTTCAGCCATTGCTCTCTATCGGCGTTTTCCGGTTTTTTCGCTTTCAGATAAATCCTTATTTTCTCCCCGTTGCCACGGTTGAAGAAGGAAAAGGCCTGTTTGCCGATGCCTTTATACAGTAAATTGCCTTTGCCGAAGGTGCAGCTTAAAATTGCTTGCACCGCATCGACGCCGCAAGCGTCGTTTTCGGTGACGCAGACGATTTCTTCGTCGCCGGATTTTCCGAGGCTCAATTTTTCTATGGCCGCTTCCGCCACGCGAAACCCGATGGCCAATCCAGGACATTGGTGGCCGTGAAAGGCCACGGCCTTTTGCCAGAGTTGTTCATTCATCAATATGCCCTCCTGAAAGACATTTTCCATTTGAGTTTATCCTACCACCGAAAAAAGTTTGCGTCAAGCCGAATTATTTCGGTGATCAGCGAAATACGGCCTTGTAAGCCCTACTCCTCATGGGTCATCCTCAAGTTTCTATGAAAAAGACGCAATCTTTGGCAAATCCGCGCAAAAATTTTCTCTAAGCGCCATCTTGACAATGCGGTTCGTTTATGCTAACCTTTAATTGGTTAGATGAAACTAACTCTTTTTTCAAACATCTGGTTAGCGTAAGCTAACTTGCGGTATACCGTATAAAGGAGGAATGAAGATGCCTTTGACAATGGCTTTAACGGGAGAAGAGAATCTGATCAAAAGGATCAGCGGCAAAGCAGAAACAAAGCGCTACCTGGAGAGTCTTGGTTTCACCGTAGGCGGCGCCGTGACCGTGGTGAACGAAATCGGCGGCAATGTGATTGTGAACGTGAAAAATTCCCGCATCGCGATTGGCCGGGAAATGGCCATCCGAATTATCATTTAAGTTCTCGAAAGGAGTTGGCAATATGACATTGAAAGAAGCCAAATGCGGTGAAACCGTTACGGTCCTTAAAATCAACGGCGTCGGCGCGGTGAAGCGCAGAATTATGGATATGGGTATCACCAAAGGTACGCCCATTTTTGTCCGGCGCGTGGCCCCCTTGGGTGATCCCGTGGAAATAAAGGTCCGCGGCTACGAATTATCATTACGCAAAGCGGATGCGGAAATGATCGCCGTAGAGTAGGCGGCACCGTTGGTGAAGGGCCGTCGTTTTTGAAACGCCTGGTTAGCCACAGCTAACTAAGGTTTCTGCAGCAATGACGGAAAGATCGAATGGAGGAAAGCGATATGTCGATAAAAATAGCCCTTGCCGGGAATCCCAATAGCGGGAAAACCACGCTTTTTAACGCGCTAACCGGCGCCAATCAGTACGTAGGAAACTGGCCGGGGGTTACGGTAGAACAAAAAGAAGGGAAACTGAAAGGGCAGAAAGAAGTTATTATCATGGACTTACCGGGGATCTATTCCCTGTCTCCCTATACCCTGGAAGAAGTTGTGGCCAGAAATTATCTGATCCAGGAGCGCCCCGACGCGATTTTAAATATCGTCGACGGCACCAATTTGGAACGCAATCTCTACCTCACAACCCAGCTTTTGGAATTGGGGATTCCCACGGTGGTGGCCATCAATATGATGGACGTTGTGGCAAAATGCGGCGATACCATCAACACCCGGCGCCTTTCTGTAGAACTGGGCTGCCCTGTGGTGGAAATATCCGCGCTGAAAGGCATCGGCATTACGGAGGCGTCTCAAAAAGCGGTAGAACTGGCGAAAGCCGGGATCCCCATGGTTCCCCGCCACAGTTTTTCCGGCAGCGTGGAGCATGCCATCGCTCACATTGAGGAAGCCTTCGGCGACAAAGTGGAGGAAACCCAGCAGCGCTGGTTTGCCATTAAAGTTTTTGAAGGTGACGAGAAGGTTTTGACACAGCTTTCTCTCGACGGCGACGCAAAAGCCCATATGGAAGAGGAAATCGGCCTTTGTGAAACGGAGCTGGACGATGACGCCGAAAGCATCATCACCAATGAGCGCTACCTCTATATTGCCTCTTTGATGAAGGACTGCTGTAAGAAGATAAACAGCGGTAGACTTACGGCTTCCGATAAAATTGATCGAGTCGTCACCAATCGCTGGCTGGCACTGCCGATTTTTGCCGCGGTGATGTTCGTTGTCTATTACGTTTCCGTCACCACGATGGGCGCCTGGGTCACCGATTGGACCAACGACGTGCTCTTTGGCGAAGTCATCCCCCTGGCCGTAGATCGATTCCTCACCGCCGTCAACGCCGCTCCCTATCTTTCGGCGCTGATCCTTGACGGCATCATTGCCGGTGTCGGCGCTGTTCTCGGCTTTGTTCCCCAGCTGTTCGTACTCTTTGCCTTCCTGGCCTTTCTTGAAAGTTGCGGCTATATGGCCCGGGTGGCCTTTATCATGGACCGTATTTTCCGTAAATTTGGCCTTTCCGGGAAATCTTTTATCCCGATGCTCATCGGCACCGGCTGCGGCGTCCCCGCGGTGATGGCCTCCCGTACCATCGAAAATGACCGGGATCGCAAAATGACGATTATGAACACGACCTTTATTCCTTGCGGCGCCAAACTGCCGATTATCGCTTTGATCGCCGGCGCTCTTTTCCATGGCGCCTGGTGGGTGGCGCCCAGCGCGTATTTCTTAGGGATTGCCGCAATCGTCTGCTCCGGTATCATCCTGAAAAAAACCAGGATGTTTACGGGGGACCCCGCGCCCTTTGTGATGGAACTGCCGGCTTACCACTGGCCCACCGTGGTCAACGTGCTTCGTAGCATGTGGGAGAGGGGTTGGTCCTTTATTAAGAAAGCCGGTACGGTGATCCTGATTTCCGCCATTATGATTTGGTTCCTTCAGGCTTTCGGCTATGCCCAGGGCAAAATCATGATGGTGGAGAATCTGAACCAAAGTTTCCTTGCCGCCATCGGCAACGGTATCGCCTGGCTCTTTGCTCCCCTGGGCTGGGGTCACTGGGAAGCTGCCGTGGCCACCTTTACCGGCTTAATCGCCAAAGAAAACGTTGTCGGTACCTTCGGTGTGCTTTACGGTTTCACCGAAGTGGCGGAAGACGGCGCGGATATCTGGGGTGCCCTCGCCGTTAGCTTTACGCCATTGGCCGCGTATTCATTTCTCGTCTTTAACCTGCTTTGCGCCCCTTGCTTCGCGGCAATCGGCGCCATCAAACGGGAAATGAACAATGCCAAGTGGACCTGGTTTGCCATTGGTTATCAGACAGCTTTTGCCTATGCCGTTGCCCTTTGCATCTATCAGTTGGGCAGTCTCTTTGCCGGTAATGGTTTTACCGTGGGCTCTGCCGCAGGCATCATCGTCACGGTGATCATACTCTATTTACTGTTTCGACCGCAGAGGGGAAAAATAGGTTCTAACGCTCTTGCCTCGGTAAAGGTTAGAGCTTAAAAAGAAAGGGATGATTTTATGCTGAATTTCCTTATCAACCATGGCGCGACCATCCTGATCAGCGGGGTATTGCTATGTCTCGTCATCAGGATCGTGGCTTCGATGATGAAAAAACGAAAACAGGGTAAGTCCATGGGCTGTGATTGCGGCTGCGGTTCCTGCCCCGGCTCCTCTTTCTGCCATCCGCAGGAGAAAGATGCCGAGCATCGAGAACCCTAAGGAACAAAAAAATACTGCTGTTGAAAGCAGAGTCTTACATAGGATGAAGCCTCATAAAAAGAGAGTCGGTTTCCGATAGAAAAATCAGAAGCCGACTCCTTTTTATGGGGCTTCTTTAGATTTTTTATGGGACAGTTCCTGTTCCATATCATGTCGGTTTTAAAAAAATGTAAAAAGGAATGGCGGATTTTGCCTTTAGGCGTTATAATAAAGAAGTTGTCCATTGAGAGATACGCATAGATACGATAATGATTCGGCAGTGAGGCGTGGAGACAATGGAAAAGCGTTTTTAGGCCTTTGCCGTTGGTATGATGAGGTATGTGGCAATGGGGGAACGGCTTGCCGAAACCCATTTTGAGACGCGCGTCCATGTCGGTACCTGCGGTGTGATGAGCGGTTTTGGCTGATGCTGATGTTAGCGGTCCCTTTGGGTTAAGGGGAAGTCAGCAACGTAATAGACCATAAAGAAAGTAGATGTGAATCAATGAGTCCTGATTTGATGGAAATGTTAAAAGTTGTTCTTTTCGGCATTGTGGAGGGGATTACGGAATGGCTCCCCATTAGCAGCACAGGACATATGATCCTGTTGAACGAATTCGTTAGTTTGCAGGTCACGAAAGCCTTCTGGAGCATGTTTGAAGTTGTGATTCAGTTGGGGGCGATCATGGCGGTGGTGGTGATTTTTTGGCGCCAGATCTTTCCTTTCGGAAAAAAGGAAAACCCTATGCCGCTGTCGCAAAAAGGCTTTGGCGCTTATGTGAAAGCGGATATTCTGAAATTATGGGGGAAAATCCTCGTGGCCTGCGTTCCCGCGGCTGTGATTGGTTTACTGTTCAATGAAACCTTTGAGTCGCTGTTTTATAATTACCAGACGGTTTCCCTTGCCCTGATCGTTTTTGGCGTCGCCTTTATTGCCGTGGAAAATCAACACAAGGGCAAGCCGGCGCGGGTCAACAGTACGGCGGAGATCAGTTACGGCCTTGCCGTGGTCATCGGCTTGTTCCAATTGATCGCCGCCATTTTCCCCGGAACCTCCCGCTCCGGCGCTACCATTGTCGGCGCGCTGCTTTTGGGCGTATCCCGGACGGCCTCGGCGGAATTCACCTTTTATCTGGCCATCCCAGTGATGTTTGGCGCCAGTCTGCTAAAACTATTCCAGTTTGGTTTTGCTTTTACCGGCCCGGAACTGATCTCCCTGATCATCGGTATGGTCGTGGCTTTTATCGTTTCCATACTGGTGATCCGCTTTTTAATGGGATATATCAAGAAGCATGACTTTAAAATCTTCGGTTGGTACCGCATCATCCTCGGCATCGTTGTTTTACTCGTATTCGCTTTAAGATAAAGACCTAAACTGCCGCGTATCAGTCTTTCTCGGTAGTCTGGGGCCTGGCAGGATCTCCTGCCGGGCTTTTTTGTTTTGAAAGAGGGAACTTGAAAACAAAGGCTGAAGGGCGTACAATGGTCTTGGCTATTGCAGATTAGGAAAATCTTAAGATTTCGTCATGGAAGAAATCATAAATCAAAAAGGGCTTTCTGTTATGATAAAATCAGGCCGATGGCGCTGACAGGAAGGGGTGTTTGGCATGGGAAGCAAAATACTCGTCGTTGACGACGAACATGAAATCGCGGATTTGGTAGAAGTCTATCTACAGAGTGAAAACTTTACCGTATATAAGTTCTATGGGGCCTTGGAAGCTCTTCAGTGCATCGAGACCACAGAGCTTGATCTGGCCATCCTCGATATCATGCTTCCAGATATGAACGGGTTGACACTTTGTCAAAAAATACGGGAACACCATCATTACCCCATCATCATGCTGACGGCCAAAGACGAGGAAACCGATAAAATTACGGGGCTGACCTTGGGCGCCGACGATTATATTACAAAACCCTTCCGTCCTTTGGAGATGGTGGCCCGGGTCAAAGCGCAGTTGAGAAGATATAAAATGTACAATCCCAACCGGGCGGAGGATGCGGTTTCCCCGGTGATCGTCCATTCCGGGTTGGTGATGAATGTGGATACCCATGAATGCCTGCTGAACGAAAAATCCCTGATGCTGACGAAAACGGAGTTTTCCATTCTCCGTATTTTGCTGGAAAAAAAAGGGAGCGTCGTCAGTGCCGAAGAGCTCTTTCATGAAATTTGGCAGGATGAATATTACAGCAAAAGCAATAACACCATCACCGTACATATCCGTCATTTGCGGGAAAAGATGAGTGATACCGTAGATCATCCGAAATACATTAAAACCATATGGGGAGTGGGGTATAAAATTGAAGCGTAAAGAAGAACGCCAAGGGGATTATTCACGGCTGATCACCAAGACATACCTTTGGGGTTTTGGTATGCTCCTTGCCGCGGTGATCATCATCGCCTTGTTCTATGCCATTTTTTGGCAAAATAAAGGCGGTGATTTTGTTGTCTCCCTATTGCAGAATTTCTTCCCTATGGACTATTACGACGCTCTCTATGTTTATCAGACGGTCTTCCGGAATAACATTACCCTCATTTGGCTGCTGGCCATTGCCATCGTCTTTTTCCTGTTGTTCTATTTCTTCATTCGACGCTTTACCCGCTACTTTAATGAAATCAACGGCGGCATCGACGCCCTGGTCAAGCAGGATGGCAAATATATCGTACTGCCGCCGGAAATGTCCGCCACGGAAAAAAATCTGAATACGGTGCGCCAGACTTTGGAAAAACGCACCCTTGAGGCGCAACTGGCGGAGCAGAAAAAGAACGATCTCGTGATGTATCTTGCCCACGATATCAAAACGCCGCTGACTTCCGTGATCGGTTATCTGAGTCTGTTGGACGAAGCGCCGGACATGCCCTCAACCCAGCGGGGAAAATACGTTCATATCACTTTAAACAAAGCCTATCGTCTGGAAACGCTGATCAATGAATTTTTTGAGATAACCCGCTATAATCTGCAACAGATCCGTTTGGAGAAAGAACCCATCGACCTCTACTATATGCTTGTACAGATGATCGATGAATTCTACCCGATTCTTTCGGGAAACGGCAACAAAGCCGTGCTCCGCGCCGATGAAAATCTATCCGTCTGCGGCGACGCCGTGAAGCTGGCCCGGGTTTTCAACAATATCCTGAAAAACGCGGCGGCTTATAGCGATCCCGGGACAGAAATCGCCATCGTTGCCGAGGAACAGGGAAACCAAGTGACGGTGTCCTTTGCCAACCGCGGGATCACCATACCGCCGGAAAAATTAGAAGCGCTCTTCGAGAAATTTTTCCGCCTCGACGAGGCCCGTACCTCCAATACAGGCGGTTCCGGTTTGGGCTTATCCATTGCCAGGGAAATCATTTCCCTCCACGGTGGTACCATTGAGGCGAAAAGCGAAAACCGGCAAACGGTCTTCACGGTTTTGCTGCCCAAAGGCGATGTTGCGAAAAATTAATCTCAGCTTAAGAACATCTTAAGAATCTTACAAGTGAATATTAAAGAACAGCCTGCTCATCTTTGGTATAATAGTGATATCAAAGGAGAGCGGGCTGTTTTTTACGCTTGATGGGTGCCAAAATGAGTCAAATGAATCAAAGAAGTCAGATGATAAAAAAGAGAAAAAAATTCAGAACATTACCCTTCATACTTCTGCTGCTGCTCACTGTGGTAACTTCCGCTTTATTGCTGAAGGACCAGATCGGTTTGGCCGGCGGTGAGGAAGCGGGGGAAGAGAATTTTCTGATTTTAGTGAACCGTCAAAACGAAGTTCCCCCTCATTATACCGTGGATTTGACTTTGCTGAGTAACGGCGAATCCGTGGCCACTGCCATTGTTCCGGCGCTGCAGCAGATGTTCGACGATGCCCGGGCTCAAGGCGTTTATCCTGTAGTGGCTTCCGGCTACCGTGAAGCAGAGGAACAACAGGCGCTTCTCGATGAAAAAATCGCGGCTTACATTGCATCGGGATATGACCGTGAGAACGCTGCCGCCCTGGCGGAAACGTATGTTTCACCGCCGGGAAGCAGCGAACATCAACTGGGGCTCTCCGTGGATATCAACGCGGATCCGATGAAGTCCACTGCCGAAGATGTTTATACCTGGCTTGCGGAAAACGCCCATCAATACGGTTTCATCCTGCGCTATCCCGAGTGCAAGGAGGAGCTAACCGGTACCCATTACGAAGCCTGGCATTACCGCTACGTGGGAAAAACAGCGGCGGTGACCATCTACAAGGAAAACCTGTGTTTGGAAGAATATATTGAACAATACGTCGATTCTGCTGTTGATGTTGAAAAAGAGGCGGAAGAATAGACGCCGCAATCGCTTTTTGAGGAAAGGATGATGTGAAAATGAAACGAAAACGCCTAACCCAGATATTTCCCTGGCTGCTGCCGCTGAGGGTCAAACAAAAAACCGCCTGTTTTTACGCGGCAATGAACCTGGACGGGAACTTTTACGCCAAAGAGAAGGGGGAAACCCTTTTGCCCCATCTGCTTTTTGAGACCAGCTGCCCCCTTTATAACCGGGAAACCGGCTTCGATATGATCTATCAGGAGAACAAAGTCTTCAATCTGAAACTGGCCGCCGCTACCCTCGATACGATTTTGATCAAACCCCAGGAAACATTCTCCTTTTGGCTTTTGGTGCGGGACGCCGATCGAAAGATCCCCTACAAAGACGGGCTCACCGTCATCGACGGCGAGCTGACCACCGCGCCGGGGGGTGGCATGTGTCAAATGAGTAACTTGCTCTTTTGGCTGTTCCTGCATACGCCCCTGACCATTGTGGAGCGCCGGGGCCATGCCGTAAAGGACTTTCCCGAACCCCCCAGCGACGCGCCGACCGGTGTTGACGCCACTGTCTCCGAAGGCTGGGTCGATTTGAAAGTCAAAAACGAAACCGCCGTAACGTTTCAAATTCATCTCGATTTCGACGAGGAGCACATCATCGGCATGATTTATACGGATCGCGACGAGGGACACACCTATGAAATCGTCAACGGCGAACCGTTCTATTATACGAAAAATCATAAAATCTACGAGGAAGTGGATGTTCGTCAAAGAGTGATGAATCGGGAGCAAGGCGAATGCGTTGCCTTCAACCGCTTATACCGGAACATTTGTCAAATCGGCTACGAACTTCCCGCGGGAACGGTAATCATCAAAGAAGGATAAAAGGGTGGGGCTGACCATGGCTACAACAAATACAATACCAACAAAAATCACGGTTTACGGCTGCGAAAAAGAAGAGGCCCATTTGTTTCGGGAGATTTCCCCCCGCTTTCGGGTGCTTCCTACCATTACCAAGGCCCCGGTTTCTGCCGCTAACGCCGTTTTGGCCAGGGGCAACCGCTGCATCAGCGTCAGTCATAAAGCGAGGATTGCTTCTCCGGCGCTTTTTGCCTTGAAGGAGATGGGCGTTGAATATATTTCCACCCGCAGCATCGGCGAGAATCATATCGATGTGGAAACCGCGGGAAAACTCGGTATTACTGTGGGCAACGTCGTCTATTCCCCTGGCAGCGTCGCCGATTATACGGTGATGCTGCTGTTGATGGCGATCCGGAACGCCAAGTCGGTGGTGAGCCGCGCTCAAAGCCACGATTTTCGCCTTGAGGCCTCCCGGGGCAGGGAGCTAAGGGATCTTACCGTCGGTGTTTTGGGTACCGGGCGCATCGGCAAAGCTGTGATTCAGCGGCTTTTTGGCTTCGGCTGTCGGATCTTGGCTTATGACCCCGATCCCGACCTTTCACGAAAAGTGTCTTATGTTTCCCTTGAAACCCTGTTAGCAGAAAGCGACATCGTTAGCCTCCATCTGCCCCTGACGGAAAAGACGTATCATTTTATCGATGAGGAGCGTATTGCCCAAATGAAAGCCGGCGCCTTTCTGATCAACACCGGCCGCGGCGCCCTTGTGGACAGTGACGCTCTGATCGCGGCACTGAACCGGGATGAATTGGGCGGCGCTGCCTTGGACGTCCTCGAAGGGGAGGAGGGCCTCTTTTACTTTGATTACCGCCAAAGGCCCATCGACCACCGCGTGCTGCTGCAATTGGAAGAGATGCCCCAGGTGATCATCACGCCTCACACGGCTTACCATACCCAGCGCGCCCTCTACGATACGGTGGAAAACACCGTATTGAATTGCCTTGATTTTGAAAGGAGTGAAACCTTATGCCACAGATAAAGATTGCCGTTCTTTTCGGCGGCTGCTCGGAAGAGCATGATGTGTCGGTGAAATCCGCCAAAGAAATTATGAAAAGTCTTGATCCTGAAAAATATGACCCGATTCCCATCGGTATTACCAAAAATGGCGCTTGGAAAATGTGCGATTTAGCCGATTTCGGTTGGGAAAACCGTCCCTGCCGCGAGGTGCTGCTGTCACCGGACCGCACGACCCACGGTCTTCTCGTCTTGGAGGACGGCGGCTATCAGATCATTCGTCTCGACGCGGTGCTGCCGGTACTCCACGGCAAAACAGGGGAAGACGGGGCGATTCAGGGGCTTTTGGAACTTTCCGGGATTCCCTATGTGGGCTGTGGCATTGAAAGCTCCGTCCTTTGCATGGACAAAGCGTTGACCCATTTGATCGTAAAAAACGCCGGCATCGCCACACCTCGCTTTTGGCTTCTTACTGGTGATGACGCTTTCGATCCTTCTTCTCTGCCCTATCCCGTTTTCGTGAAGCCGGCCCGTTCCGGCTCCTCCTTCGGCGTGACCAAAGTCGAAAACGAAGTGTCCTTCTACGGCGCGGTGGCCGCGGCCCGGGAGTTCGATGAAAAAGTTCTGATCGAAGAGGCGATCATCGGTTCTGAGGTGGGCTGCGCCGTTTTGGGCAGCGGTGCTGAGCTCAGCGTCGGCGAAGTGGATCAGATTACCCTTACCCACGGTTTCTTTCGCATTCATCAGGAAAGTGCGCCGGAAGAGGGTTCCGAAAACGCCACGGTTACAGTACCCGCCGCGATTTCCGTAAAGGAGCGGGAGCGGGTGCGGGAAACCGCCAAAAAGATCTATCGCGCTTTAGGCTGCACGGGTTTGGCCCGGGTAGATCTGTTTTTACAAAAAGATGGTAAGGTTGTTTTAAACGAGGTCAATACGTTCCCCGGCTGCACTGCCTACAGCCGCTACCCCCGGATGATGGCTGCCGCCGGCATGCCCCTATCTGCGGTGATGGATCGCTGTATTGACTTAGCTTTAAAGAAATGAGGTCAAAAATGGAAAAGGGATTTGTTTTTTTAGATGAAATGTTGCCCGGCGTCTGTTGGGACGCCAAATACGCCACCTGGGACAATTTTACCGGCAAACCGGTGACAGGTTATCTCGTCAACCGCGTCGCCGGCACCTATGAGCTATCAGCTGCTCTGCAAAAGGTTCAGGAACAAGCCGCGGATCTCGGTTACGGTCTGCTGCTTTGGGACGGTTACCGACCTCAACGGGCCGTGGAATGTTTTTTGCGCTGGGCCGCCCAAAAGGAGGATTACCTCACCAAAGATAAGCACTATCCCCATATAGACCGAAGAGCCATGATAGAAGAGGGGTATGTGGCGAAAAAATCCGCTCACAGCCGCGGCAGCACCGTGGACCTTACCCTCTATCGGCTGAAAGATTTTGAACTCCTTGATATGGGTGGCTCCTTTGATTTTATGGATTCCCTTTCTCATCACGGGGCCCAGGGGATTTCCTCGGAAGCCGCCAACAACCGGCGCTTTATGCGCTCTTTGATGGAAAAGAACGGTTTTGCGCCCTTTTTTGCGGAGTGGTGGCATTATACCTTGAAAGAGGAACCCTATCCCGATACGTACTTTGATTTTCCCCTGTTCTGACTGAGATAAAACAAAAGCAAAGAAAAAAGAACTGTGGCTATCAATTGGCTTAAAAGCATCGGCGTTTTTGCGCCGATGCTTGAGGCCGTCGACAAAGTCTGATACGCGGCGAACCCCTTGCCCCGCGACTGTTTGCGTACATCTGGGTACGCGGCGCAGCCGCAGGCCAAAGCGTTCACCGTGTCTAAGCCTTTCTCGGCAGCCTATCATCCTGTAGCCCAAAATCCGCTTGCGCGTATTTTGTCTACAGTCTGAAGCATCGGCGTTTTTGCGCCGATGCTTTCTATATAAAACAGTACGCATTGACGGAGCGAATTCTTTTATTGTATACTAACAATATGGCGGCACTCCTTTGAGACGAGATTTGATCTTAACGCCGCGTAAAGGAGAAAAGATGACGCGACAAAATGTGACCCATCTGACTTACGAAGGGAAAGAGATCATTCTCATCGCCACGGCCCACGTATCCAAGGAGAGCGTCGCTTTGGTCAAAGAAGTGATCGAAGAGGAAAGGCCGGACAGCGTCTGCGTGGAACTTGACGAAGAGCGCTATCAAAATATGCAAAACCCCACCGCCTGGCAAGATGCCGACCTCATAAAGGTGATTAAGGCCAAAAAAGTCGGTTTTCTGGCGGCAAATTTGTTTCTCGGTTCCTATCAGAAGCGTTTGGCCAAGAAGCTCGATACACCCCTTGGCGGCGAGATGAAGCAGGGGATTGAGAGCGCGAAGGAGGTTGGCGCTGAGCTTGTCTTAGCGGATCGCAATATTCAAACAACCTTTTTGCGCATTTGGCGCAAGCTGAAACTCTGGGAAAAAGCAAAGCTGCTCACCGGCTTATTTTTCAGCTCCGATGAAGAGGCCGATCTTTCCGATCAGGATTTACAAAAGCTGTTGCAGGAGGATATGCTGGAACAGGCCATTGTTGGCATGAAAGAAGAATTCCCCAGTGTGGGACAGACCCTGATCAGTGAGCGGGATCAGTTTTTGGCGGCGAAAATCAAAAACGCCCCGGGGAAAAAAGTCGTTGCTGTTTTGGGCGGCGCCCACGTTCCCGGTGTGAAAGAGGAGATTTTTAAAACCCAGGATATAGAAAGCATCAGCGTCGTACCGCCCAAGAGTCCTTTCGGGAAAGTGATTGGCTGGCTGATTTCCCTTGCCCTCATCGCCCTGCTCACTTACGCATTCTTTGGCGGCGTTCAGGACGGCATTGCCCAACTGTCCCGTTGGGTGCTGCTCACCGGCACTTTGGCGGCGCTTTTCACCGCCTTATCCTTTGGCCATCCCTTGAGTATTTTGACCTCCTTTGTGGCGGCGCCCTTTACGACGCTGAATCCCGTTTTGGCCTGCGGTTGGTTTACCGGTTTGGTGGAAGCGACCATGCGCAAACCGACGGTGCGGGATTTGGAAAACATCACAGAGGATATTTTCAGCCTTCGGGGGATCTACAAAAACCGGCTGTTAAGAGCGCTTCTCGTGGTCTTTATGGCCAATATCGGCGCTTCTCTCGGTACGTTTATCGGCGGCGCCGATATCATCCGCAATCTGTTTTAACGGGGCTTATGCATAAAGACCCCTTATGAAATAAAAGCTAATTTCTGATTTCAGAAATTAGCTTTTTATCATATTTTACCGGAAAAGTTATTGAGCAGCGGCGTTTATTCCGTTAGACTGGCGTAAATTTTGCTCAAGTTTTCTTCCATCCGTTTTAGATAGGTCTTGCCGTCTTCGCTGCTGGCCATCGTATAGATGGTTTCTACTTTGGCGCCGACTTCGCTTGCGAGGGTTTCGGATACCTCGGTGCTGGCCAATTCTTCGGCAAAGATCGTTGTCACAGCGTGATTTTTACAATACTGTACCAATTCCGCCAGTTGCTGGGCGCTGGGTTCGCCTTCGGCAAAGACGTCTTCCACACTGTTTTGGCTCAAATGAAAATCACGGCAAAGATAGCCGAAAGCGGCGTGTCCCGTGACAAAGCTGTTTTTTTCCACCGCGGCGAATCTCTCGGCGTATTCCTGATAGAGGTTTTCCAATGCCGCGATATAATCGGTATAGTTGCTTTCGTAATCATCGGCGTTGTCCGGGTCGGCTTCGACGAGGGCGTTTTTAATATTGCCTACCTCAGCTTCGGCGCATTTTAAACTCAGCCAAGTGTGGGGGTCGTACTGCCCGTGTTCTTTGGCTTCTGCCCCTTCGTTGCGGATGGGGGTTACGCCGTCGGTAGCGCAAACCGTGATCAGATTTTCGTTGCCGCAGGCTTCAATGGCATCGTCAATCCAGGATTCCATGCCGAGACCGTTATAGACCAAAATCCGCGCTTCGCTTAAATCGACCAAATCTTGGGCTTTCGGTTCGAAAGCATGGGGTTCGGTACCATCGGGAATGATGGTGGAAACCGTGACGTGATCACCGCCGATGGCTTCCACAAATTCTTTCATGGCGTTAAAGGTAACGGAGACTTTGACGGTTTCCGTATCGGTTGTGCTTGTCCCAGCGTCAGTAGATGATTCCCTGGCACAGGCACAAAAGCATAAAACAGTGGCGAGACAAAAGAGGGCGACAGCCCATTTTTTAAACATTTAGGCAAACCTCCGGGAGAAACTACTTGCAAATGATTCCTATTTGCGTGTATAATAAATATAGCCTGATAGCTTCCTTTTTGTCAAGAGCAAATGCGGAAAATTCCGGCAGAAAAGATGAAAAACCGAAACGAAATAAGGTGGTTATATGATCAAAGCGGAACATCTGTTCTTTTCCTACACGGGTGCCGCCGCGTATATTCTCCATGATATCGATTTGGAAATATCTGATGGCGCATACGTATCCATTGTTGGCGAAAACGGCAGCGGCAAAAGTACGCTGATGAAATTGATTCTGAAATTTTTAAAACCGACCCGGGGTACCATCGCCGCAGATGCCGAACGCATGGCTTATGTACCTCAAAAAAACGACGATACCAATAGTGGCTTCCCCATCACCGTCTATGAGATGCTCAATTCTTACCGGCATC